>CATOLK010000001.1 GCA_951801155.1 uncultured Rickettsiales bacterium
AAATTATTAAAAAATAAAATTATTAAATATATATAGAAAATAAGAATAGTTTTATGCAGGAGGTCCATTTTTAAAAAATAAAACTCTTAAGAAATATTAAGAGATTTTATTATTGAAATATAGAAAATACATAGATAAATAATATAACTTTTTATATCATAAAAATGATATAAATATACAAGTAAAAAATATAACGAAAAAGTAAAAGTAAATAAGTTAAAAAATTAGAAATAATTTGCAAAGTAATCAGTATCTATTAAAAAATTGTGAAGTTTGAGTGGTCAAATAGTGTGTTTAGTTTACTTATAAAAATAATTATTTAGGAGAAAATATGATTTGATTTTTGGTTAAACACACTATTTGTAATCATTTAACAACAGCTTATTAAGAATTAATGAAAAACTCTTTTAAGCCCTAACATTAGCCAAATGCTTAATGTTTCTTAACTAATTATAGCAGATAGTTTTTTAAAAGTCAAGTAGTCTTTTAAAAAAAATTTTAAATCATAATTAACCTTATTTTTCAATATATTGTAAGATATTTATGTAAATAAATTTAAAAAAAATTTTAAAAAATTAGAGTTTATGTTAAAAAATTTGTTAGAAAATATGTTAATAAGTCTGTTAATAAGTCTGTTAATAATTTTAATAATAGAAAATAGAATTTGTTAATAAATATGTTAACAATATTGTTAATTTGTTGTTTATAAAATTGTTAATAAAAATTAATCAACAGTTTTTATTTACTTGTTTACAATATTTAAACAAAGTTATTAACATATTAATAACTGTTATTTAGTTATTAACAAGCTGTTAATAACTAAAATTATTATTGATTTTTAAAGAAAAAATTTATCTGATATTTGTTAATAACTAAGTTAATAAAAAATAATTAACAAATTAACAAGGTTAAATATAAAATATAAAATATATAAAAACATTAATATTATTATTTTTAGGTTTTAATTTCTGAGTAATATTGTAATTCGATTATTTATATTGCTTTTAAAAAAATACACATTACATTAAAAATTATTTTTTTAAAAAAAATTTATGAAAAAAGTTAGAACTATTATTTTTCCAGTTGGAGGTTATGGAACAAGATTTTTACCTGCTACAAAAGCAATTCCAAAAGAAATGTTACCAGTAGCAGAAAAACCATTGATACAATATGCTTTCGAAGAAGCTAGAGAAGCTGGTATAGAAAAATTTATTTTTGTTACTGGAAGAAATAAAAATGCTATAGAAGATCATTTTGATAATAGTTTTGAATTACAGGCAATTTTAAGTGATAGAAAAAAGAAAGAAACATTAGAAAAAACTATTGGATGGTTACCAGAAGCTGGACAAATAGTTTTTTTAAGACAACAAAACCCCTTAGGTTTAGGACATGCTATACTTTGTGCAGAAAAATTTATCGATAATGAACCGTTTGTTGTTTCCTTGGCTGATGAAATGTGTTATGATTCTGAAAATAATTTTTTAAAACAAATGATAGATGTGGTTGGTGATCAAAATATAAATTTATTAGGATTAAATGAAGTTGAAAAAGAAAATGTTAGCAAGTATGGTATAGTAGAACCTGTATTTAGTAACGGTGATTTAATAAAGATTAATAGTATGGTGGAAAAGCCAAATATTGAAGATGCTCCATCAAATTTATCAATTGTAGGCAAATATATATTACAGTCAGAAATATTTAATTATCTTAAAAATACAAGTGCTGGAAGTGGTGGAGAAATACAATTGACCGATGCTATGAATGAAATGCTAAAAAGTACTGGAAATTTTTATGGTTTAAAATTTAAAAAAGAAGAATTTGATTGTGGTAGTGTTTTAGGATATTTGGAAGCCAATATTTATTATGCTTTAAAAAATGAAAAAATAAAAAATAGTGTAAAAAATATTATTAATAAATTTTATAAATTAGTAAATGAGCAATAAAATTGAAATAAGAAATTTGTGCAAAGCTTTTGGTAATAAAGTTGTTCTTAATAATTTAAATTTGGATATAAAAGACAAAGAATCTTTAGTTATACTTGGTCGTTCTGGTATGGGAAAATCCGTATTAATTAAAATTATTTCAACTCTTTTAGAGGCAGATAGTGGTAGTGTAAAAATTGATGGAGAAGAAATTACAAAATTAAATGAAAATAAAAAATTTGATTTAATGAATAAATTTGGATATTTATTCCAAAACGGAGCACTTTTTGATTCTGTTTCAGTCTGGGAAAATATAGCTTTTAGATTGCTTAACGAAAAAAAATACAATAAAAAAGATGCAAAAGAAATAGCAATAGAAAAACTAAAAATAGTTGATTTAGATGAGTCTATAGCTAATTTATATCCAGCTGAATTGTCTGGTGGTATGCAAAAAAGAGTTTCTTTAGCTAGAGCTATAGCTTGTGATCCAGAAATAATATTTTTTGATGAACCAACAACTGGATTAGATCCAATAACTTCAGAAACTATTAATGATTTAATTATAAAAACAGTTAATATTACAGGAGCGACTGCAATTACAATTACTCATGATGTTCATTCAGCAAAAAAAATTTCAAGTCGAATAGTTTTGCTTAATAATGGTTGTATTTCTTGGGAGGGAGATAAAAATAATATCGAAAATACTGATAATGAAATTATAAATAAATTTTTGCTGAAAAATGAAAATTCTTGAAAAATAAAGACAGAAAGTTAAAATATGATATAAAATATTAATAAAATTAGATTGAAATTTATATAAATGAGGTTGCATGAGTAACATTTCTATTGATGAGAACGATTTTTTAAATACAAAAATTGACAACAAAGATTTTTCTAAATCTTTAAATAATGTAATAAAAGAGCAAAATGCAATAAAGGCAGGAGATTTAGTTATACATATAAATTATGGTTTAGGAAGATTTTTAGGACTTGATACCGTATCGTATAGTGGGATTTCAAAAGATTTTATTAAATTAGAATATGCTAATAATATAAAATTATTAGTGCCGGTGGAAAATTTTGATTTAATATCAAAATATAGTGAATATAATCCAGATATTAAATTTGATAGGCTTGGTTCTAGTGAATGGGGGGCTAAAAGAGCAAAAATTAGAGAAAAAATAAAAGATGTTGCAGATGATTTGATAAAAATTGCTAGCCAAAGAAAAATAAGTAAGGGGAAAATTTTTTCTGCGAATATTGGTGAATATGAGGATTTTTGTAACAATTTCTCTTTTATTCCAACAAAAGATCAAATTAAGGCTACGGATGAAATTTTAAGCGATTTATCAAGTGGTCATATAATGGATAGATTATTGTGTGGTGATGTGGGTTTTGGAAAAACTGAGGTTGCTATAAGGGCAAGTTTTGTGGTTGCGAATAGTAAAAATAAATCGCAGGTGGCTGTTATAGTACCTACAACTATTTTATGTAGACAACATTTTAAACAATTTACAGAGAGATTTAAAAATACAGAAATTAAAATTGCTAGTTTATCAAGGTTTAATACTCAAAAGGAAATTTATAAAATAAAGAAAGATTTAGAAGCTGGAGAAATTGATATAATTATTGGAACTCATTCACTTTTAAATAAAAGTATAAAATTTAAGGATTTAGGGTTAGTTATAATAGATGAAGAGCAAAGATTTGGAGTAATGCAAAAGGAAAGGCTTAAAGAAATTCGTACAAATACACATATTTTAGCAATGTCTGCAACTCCTATTCCTAGGACTTTGCAAATGTCTATTACTGGATTGAAAGATTTATCAATAATTTCTACACCACCAATTGATAGAATTAATGTTGATACTACTGTTTTTAAATATAATGATAAAAAAATAAAAGATATAATTTTAAACGAATTAAATAGAAATGGAAAAGTATTTTTTGTAGTACCTAGAATTACAGATATTAAAGAAGTTGAAGTTAGATTAAATAAAATTTTGCCAGAATTAAAATATTGTGTGATACATGGACAAATGAAGGCTGATGATATAGATAATATAATGAATGATTTTTATGATGGAAAATATCAACTTCTGATAGCAACAACTATAATTGAAAATGGTATAGATATTCAAGATGCAAATACTATGATAGTTTATAAAGCAAATAATTTTGGTTTGGCTCAACTTTATCAATTAAGGGGTAGAGTAGGACGGGGAAATAAAAAAGCTTTTGCTTATTTAACTACAAAAGAAAATGAGATTATAAGTGATATGGCAAAAAAAAGGCTAGATATTATAGAATCAATAAAAGATTTAAATTCTGGTTTTATGATTTCTTCTGCGGATATGGATATAAGAGGAACTGGTAGTATTTTGGGTGAAAAGCAAAGTGGTCATATTAAAGATATCGGGATAAATCTTTATAATAAAATGTTGAAAAAGGAAATAGAAAATATTAATAGAGAAGAGAGTGGTTTTGAATTTGAAAATTATGAATTTTCTCCAGAGATAAAGTTAAATGTTTCAACTATTATACCTAATAATTATATTGATAATATTAATATAAAAATGAAATTCTATAAAAGAATTGCAGATGCAGAAAGTAACGAGGAGTTGGAAGAAATAAAATTCGAGTTGGAGGTTGATTATGGTGATTTGCCAGAAAGTGTGGAAAATTTGTTTAAAATATCTGATATAAAAATAATTTGTAAAAGGTTAAATATACAAAAATTGAATGTTGGTGATGGTGGTTTGATGGTTAATTTTTTTGAAAATAGGTTTGCTGAACCGGATAAATTGATAAATTATATTTTTAATGCTAAATCTGATGGTAATTTAAAGTTGATTAAGGATGGTGTTTTGTATAAAATTGAAAAAAATAAGGATATTTTTGAAAATGTTGGTGATTTTTTAAAAATTTTAATGAAATTTGTTAATGATAAATGATTTTTTAGAAATAATCAAAATATATAGAGTCTTATTATGTATAGTTTGATTATTTCTACTAATGGAGAATAAAGTATTTTGACTTATGGTCAATTAAAAGGGGTAGTTTACTTTTAATGTTAAAAAACCCTTTTAATTGTAATAATTTTTCCTTTAACAAGGTAAATTACTGTTAAGTATTAATACCCTTAAGGGTATTATATCATAAAAATATGAATATGTCAAGAGATATTTTTAAATTTTGGTATTACCTAGTTTTTATACTTTTTAATCTAACTTATTTTGTGCTTATTTTTTAATTTCTTGTTATTTATATCGTTCCAGATTACAACTTCTTAGTGATTTATTGCTTAGAAATTGTTAATGTGGAATCTAGAAAATATAAAAAATATTAAATAGACCTCCTATATAAAAATTTGAAGTACTTTGAAGTAAGATTTGTAATTTTGTAGAAAATTATTTTTTTAATTATTTTTAATGCTATTGATAAACATGTAATTTTTTATGCTGGAGGCCTAATGTATTTTACTATAAATAATATGAGATCCATTTCTTTAAACCCATTGACAAACACAAATTATTATGATATAGTAAATTTGCTTAATGGAATTAATATTATATCACAGTAATGACAAGTATAAATGTTATAAATTTTGGCTGCAGATTAAATAGTTATGAAAGCGAAGTTATAAAAAAAATATTAAAAGAAAATAATTTTAGTATAAATAATAAGGATATTATAATTTTTAATAGTTGTGCAGTAACAAAAGAAGCAGAACGACAACTAGGACAAGCAATAAGAAAAGCTAAAAATGAAAATCAAAATTGTATCATAGGAGTTGTAGGTTGTGCAGTACAGGTAAATAAAGAAAAATATTTAAATATGCCGGAAGTTGATTTTATTCTTGGTAACAATAGTAAATTAGAAATTAGTAATTATAGAAACATAAATAGTTGTAATGTTGTTGTAGAAGATGTGTTTGAAGAAAATAAATTTTCAAAAGAACTTATAACAGGTTTTGAAAATAAAGCAAGAGCTTTTATTCAAATTCAAAATGGTTGCGATAATAAATGTACTTTTTGTTTAACAAGATTAGCCAGAGGTTATAGTATTTCAACTCCTTCAAAACAAATTATAGAACAAATTAAACAACTTATTGGTAATGGTTATAGAGAAATAGTTTTGACTGGAATAGATGTAACAGATTATGGAAAAAGATTAGAAGAAAATATAAATTTAGGAAAACTTGTTAAAAAAATCTTGAAAGAGACTGATTTGGAAAGGTTGAGAATTTCTTCTGTAGATATCGCGGATTTAAATGAAGATCTAGATGAAGTATTTAAATATGAAAAACGACTTATGCCACACATGCATTTAAGTTTGCAATCTGGTGATAATACAATTTTAAAAAGAATGTTAAGAAGACATACGAGAGAAGAAGTTTTACGAAAATGTCATAATATAATTGAAATTAGACCAGATATTATAATTGGAGCAGATTTAATCGCTGGTTTTCCGACTGAAACTGAAGAAATGCACAAAAATTCAATTAAAATAATAGAAGAATTACCAATAACTTATGGCCATATTTTCCCTTATTCAGAAAGACCAGAAACTAAAGCTGCGTTGATGCCGCAAATTGCAAAACATATAAGAAAAGAAAGAGCAAAGGAATTAAGAGAAGCTACTGAAAAAAATTTAAATAATTTAAAAAGAAAAATTAATAATACAAATCAAAAAGTTCTAATTGAAAGTGAAAAATTTGGAAGACTTGAAAATTATTTACAAATAGAATTGCAAGGTGATTATAGTAAAAATATTGGAGAAATATTAGAAATGGTGGTAAAATGTTAGAAAATAATATATTAAAACCTATAAAAATAGGAAATATTGCTATAGAAAATCCATTAATGCTTGCACCTATGGCAGGAGTTACTGATCCACCTTTTAGAGAAATTATAAAAAATTTTGGTGGAGTTGGACTTATGTTTAGCGAAATGATTCCATCAAAATCATTATTTTTTGGCAATAAAGAAAAATCTATAAATAAAGTTAAAAAATCCTGTGATATAAATGCCGTACAAATAGCTGGCAATGAACCATATTATATGGCTGAAGCAGCAAAAATTAATGTTGATTTAGGAGCGGATATTATAGATATTAATTTTGGTTGTCCTGTAAAAAAAGTTGTTAAAGGTTTTGCTGGATCTGCCATTATGAAAGATGAAAAATTAGCCGGTGAAATAATTGATGCAGTTGTAAAAAGTGTAAAGATACCCATTACCGTAAAGATGCGATTGGGTTGGGATATGGAAAATTTAAATGCTCCAAAAATAGCAAAAATAGCTGAAGATTGTGGTGCAAAAATGGTTACAGTTCATGGCAGAACCAGAAGTCAAATGTATGAAGGAAAAGCTAATTGGCCAGAGATAGCAAAGGTTAAAGAAAAAATTAAAATACCCCTAATAGTTAATGGAGATATTAAAGATTTATTAAGTTTAAAACAAGCTTTAAAAGATAGTAAAGCAGATGGTGCTATGATAGGTCGTGGAGTGTATGGAAAACCTTGGCTATTTAAAAAATTGCACACTGAAATCGGTGGTGAAATTTTTGAAGAATTAACAAAAATAGAATTAAAAAAATTAATATTAAAACATCTTGATATGTTAATTGATTATTATGGTGAAATTGGTGGTGTTAGTATTTTTAGAAAACATTTAGGTTGGTATACTGCGGGTTTACCGAATAGTGCTGAGTTTAGAGGAAAAATGAATACAATTAAAAATATTGTGAATTTAAAACAAATGATTGAGGAATTTTTTGATGAATAGTAAGATTGATTGTTTGTGATTGTATATATTTGTTATTTTTATAATAAACCTCCTGTATAAAACTATTCTTATTTTCTATATATATTTGATAACTTTGTTTTTTAATAATTTTTATTTTTATGTCTTTCTTTTTTTATTGAATTTGTTATTTCTTTGATTTTTCTTCATTTACGTCATTCCAGATTAGAATTTCTTAGCGATTTATCGCTTAGAAATTGTTAATCTGGAATCCAGTAATAAATTACTTTAATAGGGAAAAAGGATATTGGTAATTTTTCTATATTTTATAAGATAAAAAACCTTTAAAATATTTTTCTATATTTAATATTCTTTATATTACTGGATTCCACATTAAGATTTTCTAGTAAGACAAGCTTACAAGAAAATCTAATCTGGAATGACGCAAATAAAGGAAAATCAAAAAATAAACACAATTAAGTTAGATTAAAAGATATAAAAACTGAGTAATACCCATAAAAGTTATAAAATATTGACATACCAAAAAACAATTATATTATAAAACCAGTAATTAAACAGATTTAGATGCAAATTGCAAAAGTCATAGTCCCTTTTCCACTATACAATATTTTTGATTATGAAAGCACAGAAAACGTTACTATTGGTAGCTTAGTAAATATTTCTTTTTCAAAAATCAAAACCATTGGCCTAGTAGTTGAAATTATAGAAGAAAACAACAAAGATAGAAAATTAAAAAAAATCGACAGTCTATTGGATATTAAACCTTTTAAAAATGAATTAGTGGAATTTATAAAATGGGTAGCAAATTATAACATCATTCCCTATGGTTTAGTATTTAAAATTGCATTTTGTGAAAAATTTATTGTTAATAGTTCAAAAGAGGTTAGTGTTTTTTCATTTTTGGATGATAAAAATAAAAAAATTACTTCAAAACAGGAAATAATTGTAAATTATTTGAAAAATAATTGTAAAGAATCATATGCTTTTGAAGAATTAAAGGATATTTGTAGTTTAAATATATTAAAAACACTGGTAAAAAATGGAGTTATTACTGAAAAAAAAATAATACAGGATAAAATAAATTTCGCTATAGATTTAAATAAAATAAAATTAAATACTTTATCGGAAGAACAAGATAATATTTTTTTAAAAATTATAGATTTTACAGAAAAAAATAATAAACCAGTATTACTTGAGGGCGCAACCGGTTCTGGAAAAACGGAAATATATTTTCATTTTTTTGAAAAAATTTTAAAAAAAAATCAAGATAATCAAGTTTTATTTTTATTACCTGAAATAGCTTTAACAAATCAATTTGTAAATAGAATAAAAAATCAATTTAATTGTGAAAATGTAGCAATTTGGCATTCTAATATAGCAAATGGAAGAAAACAAAAAATTTGGAATGGTATTTTTGAAGGAAAAATAAAAATTGTAATAGGGGCTAGATCTGCTCTATTTTTGCCATTTAATAAATTAGCAACTATAGTTGTAGACGAGGAACATGATGGATCCTATAAACAGACAGAAAATGGCTGCTATAATGCTAGGGATATGGCGATTGTTAGAGCCAAATTTAATAATTGTCCTATAATTCTCGGTAGCGCTACTCCATCTCTGGAAAGTCTTATAAATGTTGAAAATAAAAAATATAATTATGTTTTTTTAAAAAATAGATTTGGAAAATCTGTAAAACCTAATATTGAAATTGTTGATTTAACCAAAGAAAAATTACAAAGAGATAAGTATTTGTCCAAAGTACTTATAAATAATATAAAAATAGAACTTGATAAAAAAAATCAAGTTATGCTTTTTATGAATAGAAGAGGTTATGCTCCTATTGCATTATGTAATGAATGTGGTTATAAATTCACTTGCCCAAAATGTAGCTGCTGTTTAACTGTTCATAAAGATTATTTACTTTGCCATCAATGTGAATATAAAACTACAATTAAAAACAATTGCCCATCCTGCGGAGCAGAAAATTCAATAATATTTTTCGGCCCAGGGGTAGAAAAAATAGAAAAAGAGGTAATGGAATATTTTAAAGATAAAAAAGTAGTTTTGATAACTAGTGATACTACACAAAATAAGGCGGAAGCAGAAGAAATTTTTAAAAAAGTTAACAATAATGAAGTCGATATTATTATAGGAACACAGATAATAACAAAGGGCTATGATTTTCCAAATTTGACACTTGTGGGAGTTATAGATGCGGATGCGAGTTTATTTGGTGCAAATTTTAGATCTACCGAAAGAACCTATCAACTCTTAACTCAAGTTACTGGTCGTGCCGGTCGTAGAGAGCAAGAAAGTAAGGCAATAATACAATCCTATAGTCCTAATAATTTGGTTCTTCAAGCTTTAAAAAATAACGATAGGGAAACGTTATTTGATTTTGAAAAAGATAATAGAAAACTTATAAATTTGCCACCCTATGGTAAGATGGTAATGTTGCTTATTTTTGGAAAAAAGGAGGTTGAGGTTTATAGAAAAGTTAAAGAAATAATAAATTTATTGCCAAATAATAGTGAAAATATTGAGATATATGGTCCAACTCCGGCTGTTCCCTATAAATTAAATAATGAATTTAGATTTAAAGTAATTGTTAAAACTTCTATGAATATTAATATTCAAAAAATTGTGCTTTATGTTTTAGAAAAGGTGAAATTTGATAATGGTTTGAAGATGAGGATTGATTTAAATCCTTATTTTATAGTATAATGCTGTGTGTTTGTTGTTTTAAAGATAGATTTATTATTTTTATATTATTTATTCTAAGAATAATACAGTGTAATATATAGGTTATTCCCAGAATAAGAATAGAAAAGTGGTGTTTGTTTAATATCATTTTCTAACTTTTTTTATTGTTTTATCTCTTTTTTTGTTATTCTTGCATAGGTAGGAATTTCTAAAACCTTGAAGTTTTTTTAATGCAAATAAATGATTAATGTTTAAGACTCCAAACATCAAGATTTTATAATAATAGCAATAAATAAGGATTGTATTAGAAAGTAAAATTAAGTTAATAAAATTAATATTTATAAACTATTTGAGTAATAATATAAAAATACAATTTAAATTACTTATTGCATTTATAAAATAATAGTTTTATGTTATATTACATATAATTATTAATTTAGGGGATAAAGCTATGGCTGAAAAATTATATGACAAATCTTTAGAAGAACAAGAAAAATCAAAAGAAGTAAAATCACCAGCAAAGGCAGAATCAGGTTATTTATCCGACAGAACAGTAGAAGGTCAACAAGAATTCTTAAACGATTTTATTACAAAAATCAATGCAAATATTGATAAAGGAATCATAGAAGTTAGAGGTATAAAAGAAGCTGGTGAAAATGAAAAAGCTATGACAACCGATACTCACGGTGATTTAATGTCAGTAATGGGTGCTGCAGCAATGTGTGGTGTTAAATTTAAAAAAGATGATTTTTTATATTATGATAGAGAAGAAGGTATTTATTATGAAAAAGTTGGAGATGAATACTATAAATACACCCCACCCTATGAAGGAAAAAAAAATAGAAAAGAAAAATTAGAAGGAGAACTTAAAAAAGAAAATATAATACTTGTTCCTATTCCAGATACTGCAAATGCTAGAGAATTATACCATTTAGGAGATGTACTGGATAGGGGTCAAGAAAGTTTAACTTCTTTATTACTTTGTGAAATTTGTCCAAATATAAAATTGGCACAGGGAAACCATGAGTTTGCAACTAATATTAGTAAAACAAATGGTGGTTATAAAAATGAATTAAAATTTACAGATTTAGCACTGGCCAGAATGAAACTTAATGGAAGAATATCAGTTGGTTTTTATAGTGGTAAAGGTAATCATGTTATGAGTTATTCTCATATACCTTTAACAAAAGATCATGTTGTAAGATTCTTTAATTTTTTAAATAGTGCTTACATAGATTTGAATTACTTTAATTTACAGCCCTCAATAACTGAGGCTTTGGATAAAGAATTTTTAAATCAAACGGGGAATAGTAATTTACTTAATAAAGTAAAATTATTTTTGATTGGGGGTGGTAAAAAAGAAGATTTTTCTGCAATTGAAAAAGTTTTTACTAAAGAAGAAATGCTTATAATAAAAAATGTCATAGGTGATGCTTTAGTTAAAACGAAAATTAAAGAAAAAAATGGTAAAATTACTATTGCCAATGGTGGATTTATAAATATTTATACAAAATTTAATGAATTATCACCAAGTAATGCAAATGGAAGAAATGTAGATATAATTAATTTTGATAGTACTGAAGGGAAAAATGCTGAAGTAGTTTGTAACGGTGCTGTTGGGCATGAGAAAAAAGGAGGTATAAGAACTAGCAATGGAATTTTATATGCTGACGATGGAAAAAGTGCTGGCTATAATAGTGGAGATACTAAAATAACTATTACAAATTTCAGTATTGATAGTGGTGAATATAGAAATTCCAGTATTACATTTAAAAGAACATGTAAAGAAGGTGAAGTATTTACTAAAAATACATCAGAAGCTTATATAGATGGAAATTTAGAAAATTTTGATAAAAATATAAAAATAGATAAAAATAAAATAAACGCTTATGATTTTATCAATGATGTTATTGATTTTAAAGTAGAGGATAATTTAATTAAAATTAAATTTAGAGATGACAAAGAAATTTCATTGGAAAAAGACAAAGATGATTCACTATTTCTTGATTGTAATGGTAAAAACATAATTTTTGCTGCAGTTTATTGTGATAAATTTAATATTGAGACCAATAAAGATTATATATTAGGATTATTTGATAAAATTCAAGAAGAGGATAAAATTAATATTTTAAGTTATATATTATCTAATTATAACAATACTGAACTAATAAATGAATTTTTATTAAAATCTAAAATTACGCCAACAACTGAGGAAACTAATGAAATAGATCCAAAAAAACAATTAATATTATCGGTTATTTCTAATAAGAATTTAAATATACAAAATATTGCCGATCTGTTAAAAACAATTAATAATAACAAAGATTATGTAAAAGAAGATTTTGATAGGGACTTTGGAACCGATAAGAAAAAAATTTGTTCCATAATTGCAAATCCAGAAAACAAAGATTTATGTCAATATTTATTAAATAACAAAATTTTAGATTCAAGCTATTATAAAGAAATGTTAAAATTATCTATAAGTTATGGCAATAAAGAACTTTATGAATATTTATCTAAAGAAAAAAATGAGTTTAAAGAATTTAGTAATGATGAAATAACTGAACTATTAAGTATAGCCATTAAGAGTGGAAAAACAGAAATAATTGATGGAGTTTTTGAGTTGTATAAAACAGCAAATAAAAATATAGTAAAAATTAAAGAAATACAAAATAATTTATTATCAGATATTTTTAGAAGTAAAAAAGAAATACAAGAACATTTGTTTAATAAAGCTGGATTTTTTGATATATTTGATGTTAATTTAAAAAATTGTAAAATAAATAATACATTATTGCATTATATATGTTTTTATTCAATTGCAGGAGCCGATACAAATTTAGAATTAATCAACTATTTTATAGAACAAGGATCGGATTTAAATAAACCAAATGATAAAAAAATAACTCCGATTGAACTAATTGTTGGAAATAACCTATTAAGTGATGAAAAAATTATAGAATTAATAAAAGGTGGAAAAGTAAAAGATGAATTACTAAATAAACTACTCCCCTTGGCTTATTCATCTTTTAAACCATATCCAAAATTAATCAATTTTTTAATAGATGAAAAAAAATGTTTTTTTGATAAAAGTCTCGAAATGGATTTAGAAAAACATGATGCAGACTACTATTTACTGTTATTTGAAATGTATGCAAAAGCTCAGAAAACAAAAAAAGGTAAAATAACATTAAAAATAGATGAGACAAGTTTTACTAATTATTCGAACATATATTGTGATATGCTAGAAAAATTATGTGAAAATTATGGAATAGAAAAAGACATTGTTGATTCAATAAGAAATCAAGAAAGAAGGGTTAAAAAATATAGTTTATTTATAAAAGAAATTAATAAATGTTTAAATACCATAATTGAAGATAAAACAAAAATGGATCTCTTAAATAAGAATATAGAAGCAAAAGTAAATGGAAAAAATAAAGAAATGACAGCGAAATCAAAATCAACACTCACTGCACCAGAAACAAAACCAAAAACAAAAACAAAAACAAAAACAATAACACCAAAAATAAAACCGATATCAATGGTAACATCGGAGCCAAAATCAACGCCTGCTGTATCAGAGTCGAAACCGGTACCGAAAGCAAAGCCGAAGACGGAATCACCAACATCAGCAGAGCCTAAGCCGGAACCAAAAAAACCGGGAAAAACTGATTATTTATCCGACAGAACAGTAGAAGGTCAACAAGAATTCTTAAACGATTTTATTACAAAAATCAATGCAAATATTGATAAAGGAATCATAGAAGTTAGAGGTATAAAAGAAGCTGGTGAAAATGAAAAAGCTATGACAACCGATACTCACGGTGATTTAATGTCAGTAATGGGTGCTGCAGCAATGTGTGGTGTTAAATTTAAAAAAGATGATTTTTTATATTATGATAGAGAAGAAGGTATTTATTATGAAAAAGTTGGAGATGAATACTATAAATACACCCCACCCTATGAAGGAAAAAAAAATAGAAAAGAAAAATTAGAAGGAGAACTTAAAAAAGAAAATATAATACTTGTTCCTATTCCAGATACTGCAAATGCTAGAGAATTATACCATTTAGGAGATGTACTGGATAGGGGTCAAGAAAGTTTGACTTCTTTATTATTATGTGAAATTTGTCCAAATATAAAATTGGCACAGGGGAACCATGAGTTTGAACATATTATAAATATTAAATATGGTTATAAGAAAGAACTACCATCAATAGAGCTAGTCTTAGCCAGAATGAAACATAACGGCAGAATAAATGCCGGATATTACGATGGAAAAGGTGATAATGTTATAAGTTATTCTCATACTCCTTTGTTAGAAGATCATGTGTTAAAATTTTTTAATTTTTTAAATTCTGCCTATATGACTGATAAGTATTCAGAAGACAATCCCCCAGTAGTAGAATATTTAGATAAAGAATTTGAAAAACAAAAGGGACACGAAGGTTTAGCCGGAAAAGTAAAAAATTTTTTAAAAAAAAAACAAAATTTAATTAAAGAAGATAATTTAAATTTTGAAACAATTAAAAATGATTTTACTAAAGAAGAAATGCTTATAATAAAAAATGTAATAGCAGGAGCTTTAATTGAAAGACAGTTTGAAGTGGCAGAAGATGGTAAAATTACTTTATATAATAATAATAATGGGTTTACTGGTGTCTATGATGATTTTAATGAATTAATCTCAGATAAAAGAGAGGGAGGAACAATAATAAATTGGGATCGTACTGTTGGAATTAACGAAATATGTCCAAGTGTTATAGGACATAGTCCAACAACTAATAAAATAGTAGCCAAAGGAAAATGTTTAAATATAGATGATGAAAAAAGTTCTGGTTATAGAACATATGGAAGTTGTGCTACGATTACTAACCTTAATATAAAAACTGGAGAAGTTAATAATTCTAGTTTTATTGTTAAAAAAAAGCAAAAAGGCGAAAAGATATCAGGAAAAATAAAAAGAACAGATAATAGTATAACCGATAATTTTCGAAAAAATGAAGTAGGTTACGAAGCGCAAAAATTAGACAATTTTAAATTACTGGAAAATGTAATAGAAAATAAAGATATAGATATTACAGCATTATCAAGACGCGAACCAGAACCAAAAGAGTCAACAACAAATGATTTAAAACAACCAGAGAATCATTCAGATAATCATGAGAATGAAGGACAAGAAAATAATCAAGAAAATGAAATAACAGAACAATCTGAAAAACAAACTCCAGCAGAAGAATTAAAAATAGAAAATGATCTTGAAAAAACCTATGAAAATGTAAAACAAGAATACTTTGAAAGTAAAATGAAAAAAGATTTAGAAAATAAAGATAGGCAGAAAATAGAAGAAGAAATAAAAGCAGAAATAAAAGAAACTGCTGAATTAAAAGATATTGAATCAGTACTGAAAAAAAATGTAGAGCAACATAAAGAAAAAGCAATATTATTAAATGAATTAATAAAAAAAACTAATAATATTACTAATGGTACAGCCAATATTGTTAACATGATAAATGAAATAAATGGTAAACCAGATATTAAACAAACTGCTGCTGTATTGAAAACAATTTCTGATATAAATGATCCAAAAACAGTATTGAATAATAAAGAATTTAGGGAAAAAGTTTTAAATGAAATTAATATTGAAGGTAAATCATATAGTGGTTTTGGTGGAAGTATAATCTATGACGGAGATGAAATTTCATTTAATTTTGATAAAGGAGGTTTTGTTTTAGATCAGTTGGAAAGATTAGGATTTGATAAAAATGATGAATATAAAGAAATATATGATATGTTTAAAGATGGTAAAATAGTTTTTAGTAAACAACCGAATGGTAAAATAAATGATAAAGAAGCTCTTGAATTTATGGCAGCATTTAAATTAAACCCTATAGAAGCATATTTAAATCTTTGTAATAATAAAGATATATCTATTAAGGATAATAAAGGTAATGTAATTGATGGAGAAAAAAATGAAAAGATAAAAAAGCTTCTGGCCATGGTAACAGAAACAAGACATGCCGTAGCTGATGTACAACATTATAGTGATACTATAGAGAAAGAAAATAGAAATAAAATAGATAATTTAGACAAATATAAAGCTCTTACTAATATTATTAAAGAACATTCTATAAAAACTTTAATGACAAATTCTAGTCAAGAATTTGGTACAGAAAATATTGGTTTTAGCAACCCAACAATTGTAGCAAAATATTTGAATAAAGTTCTAAAAATTATAGATAATAAAATAAACAATAATTCTAAAGATGGAGAAGAGGAAATTTTGAATAAAATTGTTGGTAATTTTTCGATTCCTATCGAAGAAAGTAATAAAAAGAATATTTTAACTAACTGTTTATTAAATATTTATAGTTTTAATCTAGAAAAAACTACAAGTAAAATAGATGAAATGTTATTATCAGTTAATGAAAATAAATTAAATAGCTTGTAAAAATAGTATAAATAATTAATACTTTAGATCCTAAATATCAATGGACCTCCTACATGAAACTATTCTTGTTTTCTATATATATTTAATAATTTTATTTTTTAATAATTTTTATTTTTATGTCTTTCTTTTTTTATTGAATTTGTTATTTCTTTGATTTTTTTTTGTTTATTTATTTCAAATTATAATTTCTTAATAAATTTGTTTATTTTTTAATTTTCCATTATTTAGTCATTCTAGATTAAAATTTCTTGATAAATTTGTTTATTTTTTAATTTTTCTTTATTCATGTCATTCCTGTACATATTCACTAATTCGATGACAAAATCTCCCCATATTCTTTAGGAGTTCTACCTCCTAAAGATGAATGTTTTCTATATTCATTGTAATATATATTATATTTCATAAGTTCTTCTTTTAATTCATTTTCATCATTAAATACCATAGGAGTATTAACATCACTGGTTAGTAGTTCCTCATCTATTGTTTTCCATAATCTTTCTATTTTACCATTAGTTTGAGGATGACCTGGTTTAGTATATCTATGTTTTATATTTAATTCCTTAAGTAATAGTTCAAAGGGATGTTGTATTATAACTTCTTTATTATTACTTTTATTTTCTTTATTTTCTTTATTTTCTTTGTTTTCTTTATTTTTTTCTTTATTACTATAGGTTCTTCTATTATTGCCAAATTCACTACCATTATCGGATAATATCTCTTTAAATTCTATATTGTAAACATTCTTTAAAAAGTTTATCATCTCCAATGTTTTAAACATAACTGTAATGGCTTTAATATCTTTTGTTAAAGTTAATGCCATTAATCTAGATGCATCATCCATTAGTCCTATTAGATAGTATCTATTAGTAAAGGTATTATTACTAATAGTATTGTTATTGATTTGGAAAATTTAGATTCTAAATAACATAAACAAATAAAAATAAAAAAATCAGTCAAATATTGTTTCTTTATCAAATGAAGTTACTATATTTTTAAATTCATCACCATATTTATCATATTTTATATAATTTTCACCATCAGCCACCACAGGACTCAATAATATAGTAACATTATTTTCTTTATCCTCTTCTTTACTAATTTCTATAGTACTATTTATTGCATCTTTTAAATTATTAAACTTAAATATTTTTTTATTATCAATAATACTATTCTCAACTAAGCCAATTTGATCAACTAGAAAAATTTTCTTGACATTTTTTCTATTATTTTGTTGTTTTTTATCAAAACCGCCATTAATTTTACTTTCATCTACTATCAAAATAGTATATATATTATCATAAGAATTAAATGGTGCTTCTAAAATATTACTATTATTTGCTG
This sequence comes from uncultured Rickettsiales bacterium, assembly GCA_951801155.1. Taxonomy (GTDB): domain Bacteria; phylum Pseudomonadota; class Alphaproteobacteria; order Rickettsiales; family UBA1997; genus CATOJU01. The sequence continues at coordinate 18,183 of CATOLK010000001.1, forward strand.
CAATATTATTAATAAATATTATATTATTATATTTACCAACATATTCAAGACAATTTTTTATACCACTAAAAGAACCTATAGCTTCCAAAATAATGTTATTTTCAACGCCGCAATTTTTGGTAATTATAAATGAAGATAGTAAAGATAATTTATTTATATAACTTGTAAAATAATCATTTTCTTTTAAATCATAAGATAAATTATCACTACTATAATAATTATATATAACGTTATTTATATATGATATTCCGTCATTTAATATTTTAGATGCAGAAATCGGAATTATTTTACATTTTAAATTATTATCTTTAACAAAATCTGTATAGAATTTTTTTATATATTTATTATCTACATTCATAAGAATAATAGTAGATTCATTTTGTAATGAAATTAAATTTTTTCTTTGTTTCAATAAATTTTTATTCTTTCCTATTTCTTCATTTATATCCAGGAGTGCTAAAATATTAAATTTGAAATTTTTTAAAAAATTTACTCTATAATCAGATATACCACTATAACAAACAATGTCATCAAAACTTACAGCAGTTAGATTGTTGTTTTCTTCTTTTTTTTCCTCTACAATATCGTTAAAGGTTCCTTCTACATTAATAGATTTGATACTAGAATATTTAAAAATATTTTGTACTATAGTTGTTGTTATAAAATCATAGTCCGGAGCAAATACAATTACATATTTATTATCTGGATACAGTTCTGAAATAAATTCTATATCCAAAAATACTTTTTCTTTGACTTTTTCCAATCTAAAAAGTAGTGTTTTAGTATCATTGTTATCCGATAAAATATCTTTACTCAAAATAATATAGTCGATATTATCGAAGTCACATTGATTTATATCAAGTAAACTTATAAATTTATTTGAATTAAAAATATTCTTTTTATCATTTATAATTTTATCGTCAAAATCCCAAAAAAAAGTTTTTATTTCTTTTTCTGCAAAAATACCTGCTAAAGATATATTTACATCATTAATTCCCAATATAAATATACCGTTTTTACAATTTTCCAATTCTTTATTTAACATTTTGAAGCTATAAATTATTAATAAATTTATTCAATTCATCATATGAATCAAATTTAACGTTAAAAATATAATTTTTATTTTTTTTATTATAATTTACATTACATTTTAAACTTAGTTTTGTTTCTAAATTTTTTATTTTGTCTTTAATGGAATCATCTATATAATTATTTATTTCTGTATCTTTTTTTATTTTAAATTTTACATCACAATTATTTTTTCCATCTTTTACTAATTTTTCAACTTCTCTAACGGATAAATTATTTTCTATTATATGATCAATTATTTCTTCTGCAAAATCGCAATTTATTAAGGCTCTTGCATGACCCATTTCTATTTTTCCATCAACTAAATAATTTTTTATTACCTCCGGTAAGGCTAAAAGCCTTAATAAATTTGCAATATGACTTCTGCTTTTTCCAACAGTGTTTGAAATTTCCTGCTGTGTATAATTATATTTTTCAATTAATTCATTATAGGCGTTTGCTTCTTCTATGGAATTTAGATTTTCTCTCTGTATATTTTCTATTATACTTAAACTAAAAGAATCTTTATCATCAAAATTCATCACGATGGCAGGAATTGTTTTTAAACCAACAATTTTTGCTGATCTATATCTTCTTTCTCCGGCTATGATTTCATATTTATCGCAATCTTTTATTTTTCTTACTATAATAGGTTGCAATATTCCATATTTCTTAATTGATTGAACCAATTCACTAATACCTTCATCATTGAAATTTTTTCTAGGTTGTTTGTTATTTGCAACTATTAAATCAATCGATATTTCGCTATTTTTATTATCATTTTTTTCATTGTTTTTATTAGTTATTATAGATAAATTTCTGTTCCCCAATAGAGATGATAAACCTTTACCCAATTTATTACCATCTAAATTATTTTCTTTTAACATTTTTTCTTACCATTTCTTTTACAAAGTTAATATAAGCACTAGAACCACTACAATTTTGATCATAAATAATTGCAGGGAGTCCGAAAGAAGCAGATTCTGCCAATTTTACATTTCTAGGAATTACAGTTTCATAAACTAATTCGCCCAGGCAATTTCTAACATCTTTTTCTACTTGTTCTGTCAGTTTATTCCTTTTATCATACATTGTCAATAAAACGCCCATTATTGTTAATTTATGATTAAAATTATTTTTTATTCTGTCTAAAGTTTCCAAGAGATTACTTAAACCTTCGAGAGCAAAAAATTCACATTGTAGCGGTATTAAAACATTATCACTGGCGTTTAAGGCATTTACTGTCAAAAAATTTAAAGAAGGAGGACAATCAATTAAAACAAAATCATATATATCATTAAAATCTTTTAAAGTATTATATAAAAAACTTTCTCTATTTTCAAAATTAGTTATTTCAATCTCAAATGCTGCTAAATTGATATCTGAAGTTAATATATCAAGATTATTAATTTTAGTTCTTATAATTGAATTATTAATTTTCGATCTATTAGTTAAAACATCGTAAATGGTTTTATTTTCTCTAACCGAATTATCAATTCCTAAACCAGAACTTAAATTTCCCTGCGGATCAAAATCTACTACTAATACTTTATAATCTAAAATTGCTAAAGCAGCAGCAACATTTAAAGTGGTTGTTGTTTTCCCTACCCCGCCCTTTTGATTAACTATTGATATGATATTCATTGTTTCACGTGGAACATTTTTATTTGATATAATGATATTAGCTAGTTTTAAAAATTCAAGAAAAATTTGATTTTTTTAATTTTTAAATACAAATGTTTTTTAGAAAAAGCAAATATTTTTTTGTTTCACGTGAAACATTCAAATAAAATAAAAAACGAGAATTTTTAATATTTTTTGAAAACTTGATTGCGTTTCATTTATTAAAAATATTAAAAATTTAAGGTATTTTTAAGTAAAAATAATTTTGTAGAAAAATTTTTATGCAGAAAGTTTAATAAAAAAATTAAAACATTAACAAAATAAAAATTAAATTGCTCTAACAATTTCATTATTAGTTCCTTTATTTAATTTTTTAGAATTATAAAAATGTTTTTTTATTTTTTTTATAGGGTTATTTAACTTTGAGGTCAAATAAGCAAATTTTGCAATCATGTGTCTGAACCCTGCTCTAAAATATCTAAATTTTTTTACTATATTTGATTGTATTTCTTTTTTTAAATATATTGTTATCTCTTCATTTTTTAAATTACTTGTGTAATTATTAATTTTTTGTTCATCTAAATCTGCACCATTCTCGACTAAGCATTTAATCATTTGAAAATTGTTAGCTTTTATGGCTAAGGATAATGGAGTTTCTTCGGAGCTATTTTTTATTTCTGTAATTGCACCATTTCTAATTAATAAATATGCTAATTCTATATCATTGTTTTTTACAGCAATATGGAGAGGTGTATCATAATCATTATTTTGTACATTCAAATTTGCTCCATTTTCAATTAAATCCTCAGTTACTCCAATTTTTCCTTTTTCAATGGCTATATGAAGTGGTGTATTATTTTTATTATTTTGGATATTCAAATCAGCACCCTCCTCGATTAAATAATTAACCATTTTTCTATTGCCTATTTTTATAGCTAGATGTAACGGTGTATCGTTATAATTATAGTTTTGTATATCCAAATCACTAGATTTTTCACTCAAATACTTAACCATTTCAGAATTTTTCTGTTCTATAGCCAAATGAATAGGTGTATCTCCATATTTATTTACTAAATTTACATTAGTATACTTTCTTTTTAATAAATATTTTGCCACAGTATTATTACCTTTTTTAATTGCTATACGCAAAAGTCTGTCATTGGCATAAGTTTTTGTTTTTTTGGTTAAATGTTTAATTAAATCCATATTACCATTTTCAACAATTAAGTGGAATAATCTTTTATTAACAATATTTTTTTCATTTACGTTAATTCTATCAATTAAATATTTAATTATTTCTAAATTACCCTTTAAAATAGCTGTACAAACCGGTGTATTTCCTTTTTTGTTTACTTCTTCTAACATTCCGGGATTTTTTTCAAATAAATATTTAACTAAATTTATATTATTTGTTTTTACTGCCGAATGTAAAAGAGAGTTTCCATGGTTATTTTGCACATTTAAATTTGCTTTATTTTTAACTAAAAGTTTGGTTATTACTATATTTTCTAGTTTAATAGCATAATGTATAGGAGTATTACCATGATTATTTTGTATATTTAAATTTGCTCCTTTTTCAATTAAAAATTTAGCCATATCCCAATCACCTCTTTCTACTGCAATATGTAGTGGAGTATCGTTATTAATATTAATTGTATCTAATAAGTTTGGAAAATTTTCAACCAAATATTCAACCATATTAAAATCCGAATTCTCAATAGCTTCATGAAGTATTGTATTTTTATTTGTTTTATTATTTGTAAAAATATCTATAAAATTTGGATGTTTTTCAATTAAACACTTTATGATTTCATTATTTCCTAAATCTACAATAATATCAATTGGAGCTTCATTATAATTATTTTTAATACTTAAATCCGCATCATTCGCGATTAAATATTTAATTGTTTCTAAATTATCTTCCTTTAATGCATAGTGAAGAGCAGTAGAACCACTACTATCTTGTAAGTCTATATTTATTCCATTTTCGATCAGACATTTAACTATTTCTGTATTTCCAAGTTCTGCAGCGAGATGTATAGGAGTTTTATATTGAAAAGTATTATTTTCTAATTCGGTTGGGATGCTAGCTAATGAAGAAAAACATGATTCTACACTTCTTTTTATCAAGTACTCAGCTATTTCTGTGTACCCTTCCCTAATAGCGATATGAAGTGCCGTATTTCCCTCAATATCTCTTGAATCTAATTTTACTTTAATATCATCAACAAGAGATATTAAAAGATTTATATCACATTCTTTAACAGCATAATGTAAAGGCTCTTTTAATGACAAATCTATCTTTTTTTGAGCCAATGTTTCACTTTTTTTCTTATCAAGTTTTTTTAAAGCATCTTTAAGTTGTATAACATTGCTATTTTGTAAATTTTCTACCATATCTCTCTAATATTTTTATATATGTATAACGTATAATTTTTTTATTAAAAGTCAACTAAATTTTATAAAATTTAATGTTCGTTTTATATATCCGGTAGATCAAAATTATCTTTATTTTTTAAATACATATTAATCTTTTATAAATATAAATATTGTAATTATTGATATGTATTGTTGTGTTTGAAAAATATGGATATTTTGTCAAATAATAATAAAAAATTATAACGACATAGTGGAAGATAGACTTTTAAATATATTTTATAAGGGTTATATGACTTTAATACTATTTTTTAAACAGTATTTTTTATATAAATAAGTAGGTTAAGTTCAATATTACCTTTTGATAACTATTTGCATAAAAATTTTTCATAAAAAACAAATGTTATAAAAAATATAAGAAAAATATACATTTATACTATTATGATAAAAAAAGAAAATATCCTTTAAGGAAAAAAGAATTTTCAGATAATAATAAAGAGATATAAACAATAGAGAAAAAAATAAAAAACTTTAGAATAATAGCATAAAATGGAAAATAGAATGAAAACAATAAATAATTGATAGTGCCAAAAGTGAATTATGGTTATTGACTATTAAAAAAATAGTTTTATAATACTAATGTATATTGGGCTGTAGCCAAGCGGTAAGGCAACAGGTTTTGATCCTGTCATCCGGAGGTTCGAATCCTCCCAGCCCAACCAAAAATGCTGGCGAGCGTGGCTCAATTGGATAGAGTAGCGGGTTGTGACTCCGTTGGTTGTGGGTTCAAGTCCCACCGCTTGCCCCAAATATGCCTCTGTGGTGGAATTGGTAGACACGATAGACTCAAAATCTATTGCTGCAAAGCATCTCGGTTCAAGTCCGAGCAGAGGTACCAATTTATATTCTTATCCTTTTTTCAGTAAAAAAATTTTATAATTAAAGATGATTATTTTTTAGCGAGATTAGTGTTACATTTGTGATAGTATTTAATATATTTTGATTTTTTTTTGTTTAAAATTTTTCAAATTTTTTGTTATTATAGGATATATGATTGTCTTGATGTATGAAAAAATTTTATTTCACCTTCTGTATAAAACTATTCTTATTTTTTATATATATTTAATAATTTTTATTTTTATGTC
>CATOLK010000002.1 GCA_951801155.1 uncultured Rickettsiales bacterium
ATATTAAAGTAATTTATTTCTGGATTCCACATTAAGAATTACTAGACAATAAATTATCAAGTAATTCTAATCTGGAATGACATAAATAGAATAAAATTAAAGAATAAACAATCATAAAAATAAATAAATTTAAAAATACTCAAATATTATTGATATTTGAATATAGTTTTATGTAGGAGGTCTATTGTATAATCACATCTTTTCCTAACTTATTTTATATAACAAAATAAGTAAAAATGAATAAAATGTAAAAAACAGGAAATTATGAATAAAATCTAGATACATATTAAAGTAATTGACTTTTAAATATAAAATTTTTATCCTTTACAGAAATAATTATTAACTTTAAGGAGGATAATATGGATAACGACATACTTGAAACGAAATCTTCATCAATTAATGACATTATAAATCATTATATTAATAAAGGAGATTACTTTAGGGCAATAGAAATTTATGAAAAAAATGAAGAAAAACCACGTAAAGATACTAACAATGAAAATAATATGGGAAAAAAACATCCCAGAAGTATTGGTAATGAAAATACTGAAAATGATGGAAATAAATATAGAGAAAGTCTGAATAAAGATATTATATATAAAATAGCAACTCTTTATGATAGAAATTTAGAAAAAAAAGAAAAAGCTTTTGAATGCTACAAAAAAGCGGCTCATAGAGGTAGTGTCGAAGCTTTAAATGAATTAGGTAGTATTTCTTTATCTAATAATAAAAATGAAGAAGCTTTTAAATATTTTAAAAAAGCAGCCGAAAAAGGTTACTCTATAGCAGAATATAATCTCGCTTACTGTTATAAGGTAGGAAATGGTACAGAAAAAGATGAAAAAAAAGCTTTTGAATGTTATGAAAAAGCGGTTAAAGGAGGATATGAAGAAGCAGAATATGAGTTAGGCTGTTGTTATGAAAATGGAATAGGTGTAGAAAAAAATGAAATTAAAGCATATGAACATTTTTCAAGAGCACTGAAACATGATCAAGAAATACCTGCTGAAAAAATCAAATCAATAATAAAAGGATGGATTTCTATATTAGAAAATAAAGAAGATAATTTAAAAACTACAGAAAATGTAATAAATCAAAATAAAATACAAAATAACGAAAAAATTTTAGGAACAAAAGAAAGAGAATTTAGAGAAAATTGCAAAAATGGTAATTTTAGAATCGCAAATGAAGTATTAAAAAAAAATAAAGATAAATTAATTGAAAATTTAAATTTAAGAATGGATAATGGAACAAATTTTTTATATAATTTATTTGATAAAGATAAATTAAATGAAGAAGAAAAAAAATTAGCTAGATTATTGATTGAAAATGGGCTGGTTATTTCAAACGGTGGAAAATCAGTACCAAGAACAATTATAAATAATTTAAAAGAAACAATTGGAGAAAAATATTTTACAGGAGGAAAAATTACAAACGAGATATTATATAATTATAGAAAAGACAAACTTGATGAGCAAAACCAATTAAAAAATTATTAAATAACATTAGACTCCTGCATAAATATTGTACTCCCAAAAATATTTTTATTTCTCATTATTTTAGAAAAATAAACAGCATAATAATTATGTTTAATTTTCTCAAAAATAAAAAAGAAGTAAAAAATATAACTTCTTCCTTTAGAACTTATTATCAAAATATAGGTAGACCAGTTTGGACTGACAGAAATTATATCCACTTAGCTGAAGAATCTTACATAAAAAATGTTATTGCAAATCGTTGTATTTCTATAATTACAAAAAGTGCATCATCAATAGGATTACAATTGAGAAAAAAGCAAAATGGCGAAATTATAAGAAATCATGATATTTTAAATTTATTAAAAAGGCCAAATCCAATGTTATCGCAAAATGATTTTTTTGAATCCATTTATGCTCATAAATTAATTTCTGGAAATGCTTATATTCAAGCAATTTTTACTAATAATTCAAAATATTTCGAGCCAAAGGAATTGTTTATTTTAAGACCTGATAGAATTACAATTTTAGTTGGAAAAACAAATATTCCTATAGGTTATAAATATAAATTTGATAGCAAAGAAACAATTTTTAAAGTTGACCAAATAAATGGCAAAAGTGAAATTCTACATATAAAAAATTTCCATCCAACCAATGATTGGTATGGTCTATCTCAAGTAGAACCAGCAGCCTATTCAATAGATCAACACAATGAAGCATCCAAATGGAATCAAGCTATATTACAAAATGGAGCAAAACCTTGTGGTGCTCTTATAGTTAAAAATGATGCTGAAAATAGTGGTTTTTTGACAGATGATCAATTTGAAAGACTTAAAGAACAATTATATACTGAATTTAGTGGTAGTACCAATGCCGGTAAACCATTGCTTTTAGAAGGTGGACTTGATTGGAAAGAAATTAGTATGACTCCAAAAGAAATGGATTTTTTAGAAATGAAACATAGTACAGCAAGGGACATAGCCTTGTCTTTTGGTGTACCATCGCAATTAATAGGAATACCGGGCGACAATACTTATAGTAATATGGCTGAAGCTAGATTATTCCTATGGGAACAAACTATTTTACCTACTATAGATGCAGTACTTATGAATTTTAACAATTGGTTAATGCCTATGTTTGGTGATGATTTTGAATTAACCTATGATAAAGATAATGTCAATGGAGCTTCTTGTTTATAATTTTTTAATTTTTATGCTTTCTTGTTTTATTATCTATTAACTAGATATATAAAATATTTCAATAACAAAATATCTAACCATTCTTGTACATATTCACTATTTCTGTTATATGGCTAATGAATATGTACACTTATATTATTTTTGTCTATAAATATAAAAATTACATTATAACTTATTATACGGAGGAAAATCCAATTTTTTTGGAGATAAGGTAAAAATTTCAACTCCATCTGCTGTAACTCCCATAGTATGCTCAAATTGTGCTGATAAACTTTTATCTCTCGTTGTTACAGTCCAACCATTAAATTTATCAAGAATTGTTTCGTATCTACCGGCATTTATCATAGGTTCTATAGTAAAAACCATACCTTCTTTTAATTCCACTCCATTACCTTTTTTTCCATAGTGACAAACCTGAGGTTCATCATGAAAAACCTTTCCAATACCATGTCCACAATAATCTCTAACAACGGAAAATCCTAAACTTTCTGCATATTTTTGTATAGTATACCCTATATCACCTATATGATTACCTGGTTTTACCTGTTCTATTCCTAACCATAAACACTTATAGGTAGCATCACAAAGCCTTTTTGCTTTTATACTAGGCTCACCAACATAATACATTCTACTTGTATCACCATAATAACCATTCACTATAACCGTAACATCAATATTTAAAATATCTCCTTTTTTAAGTATTTTTTTTTCATCTGGTATTCCATGACAAACAACATGGTTTAGTGATATACAAACGGATTTCGGATAACCTCTATAACCAATACAGGCTGAAATTCCACCATTCCTATTTATAAAATCATCACATAAATCATTTAATTCTAAAGTTGAAACGCCTTCTTTTACAAAATCAACTATATAATCAAGTGTTTCTGCTGCTAATTTTCCAGCTATTCTTAATCCCTCAAAATCTTCTTTATTATAAATTTTTATAGTCATTTTAATTCCTAAATTAACATAGTATATATACTATATAATCACGCTTTTAATAAAATTGCAACATTTTTAATAAAAAATTAGTATTGTAATTTAAACATCTTATAAAGATTAATTATAAGCTTAATTTCGTTTCCTAATACACTTTTTATTTATTTTAATATTTTTTGCCTTTTTTAAAAATCTGTTATACCAAAATCCAGTTCTTATTAGTAATTTATTGTCTATAAAATTTTTATTGTATCCTAAAATTCATAGAATAATCCAGGGAATTTCAGGACACAATAAAAATTACCCACTAAAAAGTGGGTAGTTTTATTAAATATATAAAAATCGCATACTAATATAAATATAATTATATCAATAGAATAAATTAAGCTGTAATTACATTTATAAACACTTTCTGCTTAGGTCCCTTTCTTACAAATTCTACAACACCATCAACAGTTGCAAAAATTGTATGATCTTTTCCAAGTCCGACATTGACACCTGGATGCCATTTAGTTCCTCTTTGACGACATATAATGTTGCCAGCTATAACTCTCTGGCCTGCATATTTTTTAATACCTAATCGTCTTCCTTCTGAATCTCGTCCGTTTCTTGAACTTCCACCCGCTTTATGATGAGCCATTTCGTTCTCCTGTAATTATTAAGCTTTAATTTTTAAAATTTTTAATTCAGTTTTTTGCTGTCTATGACCATTTTTTCTTCTAGAATTATGTCTTCTTCTTTTTTTGAAAATTATAATTTTGTCATCTTTAAAGTGTTTTATCACTTCAGCTTCAACTTTTACATTATCAATATTTGGTTTTCCAACTATGGTTTCACCATCATCCTTTTGAAGAAATAATACATTATCTAATGTAATAATTTCTCCTTCGTTTGCGTTAATTTTTTCAACCTGTATAGTATTTCCTTCGGATACCCTATATTGCTTACTTCCTGTTTCCAATATTACAAACATAATAACTATATAATAAACTTTTAATAAAAATTGTAACTAATTTCTTGCTAAGGGAAAAGCCACTAGATTTAGTATATAATTATTAATATTAATTGTCAATAAAAAAATATTTAATCAATTTTAATTTTCTTTTTTATACGTTTTGTTTTTTATTTTTACACTTTTTCTTTTTATTTAGAAAAATATTATTATGTAATTTAGATTTTCTCAGCCTGCCTATTAGTTTAAATTACTATACTAGAATAGTATAGTAATTTTCAAGATTTTCAAAATGATTTTATAAAAAGTTTGCAATTTTTAAAAAAGAATATAATTATATGTATAATATATAATATTTTTAATAATTATGAAGAGATTATGTTTACTTGCAGGCTATAATAAACATGGAATAATACAAGATTATGTTGTTTATTATGCAGAACAAATGTCAAAAATTGCAGACGTATATTATTTAGGTGATTTTAACAAAATAGACCAAAAAGAACTAGATAGATTAAAACCTCATGTAAAATACGCTGATGCCTACAGGCATAGTAAATATGATTTTGGTTGTTGGCAAGAATTAATAATAAATGTAATAGGATGGAATAAGGTTAAAGAATATGATGAACTTATATTTTGCAATGATTCCTGCTATGGTCCCATTTTCCCAATAGAAGATATATTTGAAAAATTTGAAAACGATGAAGAAGCTGATGTTTTTGGATTAATAAAAAACTCTTTTAAAAAACAAATTTATTTAGAAAATTTCTTTATAGTTTTTAAAAAAAATGTAATTACATCTGATGTTTTTAAAGATTTTCTATTGTCTATAAAAAAAGAAGAATACTTTACAAATTTTGTTAGAGATTATGAAATAAATTTAAGTAAGACTTTGATTGAAAATAATTTTAAATTAAAGGTTCTTATCAATAATGATCGTTTAGATGTTAATTATAATTGGAAAAGTCTTATAAAATTAGGTTTTCCATTTTTTAAAATAAAGAACTTTACAAAGTTTGCAAAGAAATATAAAATTGAATCAATGTTTCATTGGGATAAATTTCTTTCTAAAAACACAAATTATGATGTAAATATAATAAGAAGACATCTAATTAGTACAAAATGTAGTGATTGTAATAATCTTGGTTATTTATTAAAAAGTATTACAATTTATAAAATAAAAAGACTTATAAAAAAATTATTTGCAATACATATAACTCGAAAAGTTCGTATTATAAAAATATTTGGTTTTCACATAGTAAATAGATACTTTTCTTATGAAAATGGAGATAGAATAAAATATCCATGTATTTATTACGATAAAAATAATATAATAGACAAGTTATAAGTAAGTTTAATAGTTTGGGCTAAAATTATATTTTTTTATGTAAAATTTTAAAAAAATTTCCCACTAATTTTAATCAGTGGGAAATTTTTTCAATTTTATCTTCTTTTTTTCTTTGTTCTAGATATACTTTCTTTTCTTTTTCTTTTTCTTTTTTCTGAAGGTTTTTCGTATTCAACTCTTCTTCTAGCTTCTTTTATTATACCTTCTTTTTGAACTTTTTTTTTAAAAATTTTTGTTGCAGGTTCTAACTTATTTTGATCTGTAACTATAACTTGTACCATGTTAATATTTTACCACCTTTAGTCAATTTGTTATTTAATATAATAATATTATTTATAATAATAATAAATTTAATATTTAAAGTCAATATAATAATTAATAATAGCACTACCATTTTTTATCTTTGTATTTTTGTTATGTTTATTATTTTCTTAGTTTTCCGTTATTTGCGTCGTTCCAAATTAGATTTTCTAAACAATAAATCGCTAAGAAATTGTACTCTGGAATGATGTAAATAATGGAAAATTAAAGAATAAACAATCATAAAAAAAATATTTAAAATATGAATAATATCATTTGACGTGTAAGTAAACAGTACCAAATAATATTTATTTAATACGGTTTTACACAAAAATTATTTTAACCTATTGTATTCCTCATCCTCTACAGCTTCTAACCATTCCGTCACAGCGCCATCCAAAGGTTCTGATATAGCTATATGAGTAAACCAACTATCCTTTGCTGCTCCATGCCAATGTTTAACTTCTGGTTTAATTTCAATTATATCTCCCGCTTTCAATTCTATCGGTTCCTCTCCCCATTCCTGATAATAACCTCTACCATAAATTACCATTAGAGTCTGACTACTCTTATGATGAATATGCCAATTATTTCTAGATCTAGGCTCAAAAGTAACGTTTAAAGCTTTTATATTTTCATTAGTTAATGGTTGTACATAACTTTTTCCAATAAAATATTCTTCAAATTCTTTATTTTCCTTACCAAAACCAAATAAAACATCATTCATTTTTATTTCGTTAGCAATAGTTAATATCTCCTTAACTTGATTATCAGTTAAACCATTATATTTAGCGACATTTATATGAGAATTTAATTGATTTTCTACATTATCTATTACTGTCAACATAGCAACAGTAGCCAATTCTCTAGTTTGCCAATCTATATTATTTCTAGAAAAAATATCTCCAAATAAATGAGCTTTTAAATACTCATCTATAGCAGGAGCAAAATCATAAACTTTACCCTCAACTTTTTTACCTACAAGTTTAGTTTGATTTTCTGTTCCATAATCTAAACTATTACCTTCTGGTTTTTTATCAGGTTCTTTTCCTAATTCATCTTCATTATTTCTTTCTTCTACCACTTGCATCAATGTATTTAAAGCATTTAAACTTCTTGGAAATCCACAATAAGCATAGGATTGTATTAGTATTTCTTTAAATTCATTTACTGTAATTCCTATATCGAGCCCTTTAATTAAGGCATTTCTAAGCTCCTCCTGATTTCCTTTAGCTGTATGGGCGGCAACTATTACTATTATCTTTTGTTTATCATTTAATGTTTCTTCTATTTTATTATTTAATTCAACTTTTTGTACATATGTTGCCATAGCATTTCCTCCAAAAAATATCATTGTTAATATAATTAATAAAATTGCATATTTTTTTACATAATACATATTTTCTCCTAAATATACTTAATAAATTAATAAAATTTTTAATATTTCAGTAATTACAATCCTAATTCCTTTGCAGTTAAATCACCAATTTCTTCAACGCAATCTTCAAAAACTTTTTTTGTATCACTATTTCCATTTTTTAAAATTGTATTTATTGTATTTATTGTATTTATTGTATTTATTCCATTAAATCTTTCACTTATTGTTTTAAAAATTGGCATAAATATAATATTATATTTTATAATTTTTAATAATAATTTATTTTTTCTCAAAGCTTCTATTTTATTTATATTACTATTTTTTTGAATTTCTTTAGTATTATCGATAATATAATTTATAATGTCTTTATATTCATTATTAATTTTTTCTTCTTCACACGCTTTATTTATTTCATGTCCAAAGCTAATAATATTGGCTATTTTATGCATTTCTTCCATTTTATTATCAATTATTTTATCTTCTTCATTACTAACAGTTTTATCTCTTTTCTTAAGAGTTTTATAAAAATTTTTAAATCTTTCATCTATTTTATAAAAATGTTTTTCATATTCATTCAATAATTCAACATTTGTTTCTAGAAAAACTTTTAACATTTCAAAATTTTCAGTTTCTTTAAAGTTATTTAAGATATTTTGTGACCTTTCTCCTATTTTATTTAAAGTATCTTCCATAAATTGCTGAAAATTATTTAATCTTTCAGTTAATTTTTCAAGGTTTCCAAATTGTTGTTTATATTTTTCAGATAAAACAATAGTATATAATTTTGATGCTTCTACGCAATTTCCAGAACTTTGATTTACTATTTCCATATGTTTTATTTTTATATTTTGTAATTTTTTAATATCAATTAAGTTTTCCATTATATTTTTAATATATTCAAAATCTTTACCAGAATTTAATATAGTAGTATTACCATTATTTATCACAATTTGAACATTATGTTTATCAATATTTAAATCACAGATAAATATTTTATTTTTTCCAATACTGTCTCTAGTAATATTAATTATATCTTCAATATTATTACAATTTGTTTTAAAAACAACATTTTCCTCATTTCTTAATAAAGCATAAGACAAATATGAAAGTTTATGATCAAAAGCATCTATAGATTTATAATCATCATTAAGAATTCTTTTAATTTCATCTGAATTATAAGTTGCTTTTTTTCTTTCTTTTTCTGAATTAAATTTCAATTCTCCATTTTTATCTATTTCTATAATTGCTAATATTTTTTTTTCATCTTTTTCATAATAAGTAATTTCTTGAACACCATTGTTTTTATAAATTACTTCATATAATTTTCTATTCTCATTTTCATTTTTCAAATTAGTATAAATTGTATCTTCTATTGATTCTATTAAATACTTATTTTCATTATAATTAATATTTCTTTCAAGAATTTCTGTTTGATTTTCTCCCTGAATTTCTATAGGTTCATTCAAAGCATTTTTATCACTTTTAACAATAATATTTTGATTTTCTTTGATATTTTTATATATATTTTTGTACTTAGTAATGTTAATTAATTTTCCTTTATTTATTATTTTTTCTGTTATTTTATTGAGTGATGGTATATCTATTTTTATACTTTTTAATAAAGATTCGTTTAAAAAAGAAATTAAAGAATCATTACAAGGAGGAAAATTAATAGGATATTTTGTATTTTCTAATATACTATTAATCATTTCTTCTTTATTTCCAATATTATAAATTTTTAATATAGTAGAATTAGCATATTTTAAAAAATCTTTACATTCTTTATTTTCTGTATTAATTCCAAAAAATTTATTGAATAAATCAACATCATCACTATATTCTATTATTTTATCCAATATATTATCTATACCTAATTTTTCTTTTAAAAAATTTATCAATCCAGTATCATTATTATTTATAATAGCCAATTCAATGAGTTTAATTCCTCTTTCTCTATATTTTTTAAAAAGTTCGTTTATATCTATTTGATTTTGTTCAACTGGAATTAATTCTTTTGCTGCAACAATAAATGATATATCTGGATTTTTACTTGTATTATTAAAAGCCAATTCAACAAGTTCTTTTTTAAAATTAGAATCTAGTACATTTTTAAAGTTTTTTTCAGTTTCTTTGTATAATCTTCTTATTAATCCAGCTCCTTTTTCTTTAAAAGCTAATCTTAATATTTCTTTTCGATCGTTAATTTCCAAATCACTTTCTATAAATGCTTGTGCAATTTGTTCTAAATTATCTTTGGTAGCATTTCTAATAAGATTAATTGTTGCTTCTTTTTTTAACTCACTGAATAATTTTTTATTTCTTAATTCATTTTTTAAAAAATTTATCAATCCAGTATCATTATTATTTATAATAGCCGATTCAATAAGTTTGATTCCTCTTCCTCTATATTTTTTAAAAAGTTCGTTTATATCTATTTGATCTTGCTTATTTGAAATTAATTTTTCTGCTACAACAATAAATGACCTATCTGGATTTTTACTTGTATTATTAAAAGCTAATTCAAAAAGTTCTTTTTTAAAATTAGAATCTAGTACATTTTTAAAGTTTTTTTCAGTTTCTTTGTATAATCTTCTTATTAATCCAGCTCCTTTTTCTTTAAAAGCTAATCTTAATATTTCTTTTCGATCGTTAATTTCCAAATCACTTTCTATAAATGCTTGTGCAATTTGTTCTAAATTATCTTTGGTAGCATTTCTAATAAGATCAATTATTTCATCTTTTGATAATAATTTTTTTGTTTTTTCCATTTTTTTCTCCAATCAAAATTTAATAAATTAAAATAAATTCAATTCTTCTAGCCAATTTTCCACACTCTTCTTTGCCTTTTCCGAATATTCACATTTCTTAATACCAGTAACCCATTCTTCACAAGGTCCATAAATAACAAACGATTTCAATGTTTTAGCTTTTGTTAAATTAGCCATATCTTTATCAATAGCATATGCTCCACCACCTCCATGAGTTATAAAAGGAATCACTATTTTTCCTTCAAAATTATTTCCATCAATAAAAGTATTTAGAGCTGGTGCCATTTTTCCCCACCAAGCTGGTGTTCCTATAAAAATAACATCATAATTTGATACATCTATACTAGCTTTTATAGTTGGTTTAATACCTTCTTTTATTTCTTTTTCTGCCACTTCTGTTGCATCATGATAATTATCAGGATATTTTTCCACTGTATCCACTTCAAATAAATCTCCTCCAACTTTAGCTTTAATTATTTCTGCAAGTCCTCTTGTATTTCCTGTTCTGGAATAGTAAACTACCAATATTTTTTTATCCATAAATTTCTCCATTTTGTTATTACTATTAGCAAATATATTTTGCATAAATATTAAACATATCAATGTTATTAATAATATTTTTATTTTCATAAATTACGACTCACTAGCATTTCTACTGTTTCTGGTGAATAGTGTGAAAAAAATAAACTTTCCTCCTGATCTAACTCCCTAATTTCATTCATCTCATTTTCATTAAGATTAAAATCAAAAATATTAAAATTCTGTTCCATTCTTTCTCTATGAATAGATTTAGGAATTACTACTATACCCTCTTGAACCAAAAATCTCAAAGCCACTTGAGCAGAAGATTTATCGTATTTTTTACCTATATTAACCAATGTATTATTGTTAAAAAAATTATTTCTTCCTTCTGCAAACGGCCCCCAAGACATAATTTGACAATTATATTTTTTCATAATTTCATTTGGTTTTTTCTGCTGATTAAATACATGAGTTTCCACCTGATTAACCATAGGTTTAATTTCTACAAAATTTACTAGATCTACAAATCTATCAGGATAAAAATTACTAACTCCTATAGCTTTTAATTTTTTTTCTCTATAAGCTTCTTCCATAGCTCTATAGGTGCCATAATAATCTCCAAATGGTTGGTGAATAAGTAATAGATCAATATAATCTGTTTGAAGTTTTTTTAATGATTCATCTATAGACTTTTTAGCCTTTTCATAGCCAGAATTTGAAATCCAAACTTTAGTTACAATAAAAAATTCTTTTCTGTCTATTCCTGAATTTTTTATTGTATTACCTACTGATTCTTCATTTCTGTAAGCCTGTGCTGTATCTATCATTCTATAACCAATATCTATGGCGTTTTCTACTGCCTTTTCGCATTCTGTTCCTACTGGAATTTGGTAGACTCCAAAGCCTAGTATTGGTATTTTTGTGTTGTTGTTTAGAGTTATTTTTTGCATTTTTTCTCCCGTAATCAAATCGTTCTAATCACTATTATAGTTAAATATTATTTATTAAAAATTAAAAGTCCATAGACTTAGTTAAAATTTTCGGTACTGTCCACTTATACACCAAATAGTATTATTTATATTTTAAAATTATTTTATTTTTATAATTGTTTATTTTAATTTCCCTTTATTTACGTCATTCTAAATTAGAATTTCTTGGAGATTTATTACTTAGAAAATCTAATTTGAAATGACGTAAATAATGGAAAATCAAAGAATAAACATAAATAAAATAGATCAAAAAATATAAAAACTAAAAAACACCTATATTTTTCAAAAAAAACTTGCTATTTTATTTTAAATATCTCAATATATAACCATATTAATAAATACTTATGAAAATGATAAACAAATTAATTAATAAAAAACAAATCAACAAAATCTTACCCCCCCCCCCACAACTTATAAACAAAATAAATGTAAAATTATTTTAATTTTTTCTATTTTTCTAGTTTTAAACTATTTTGTTTTTAGTTTAGATAGCTTTGCTGTTCAAACAACTACAAACGACAAAGGTGGGAATGTAGTGATTATAGGAGAAGGAGATTCAGGAAATTACTTTTCTGCTGCAGAAAATGGAGATGATATGAATTATAATGAATTAATTATAGAAGGAGGAAAAATAGATTTTGGTGCTAGAACTACTTATTATTATACTTGGGCTGATATTAGTGATAGGGAAATGAATAGAAAATCAAATAAATTGAACGTTAGTGACGTAAATGTGCGGTACACTAATTTTTATAATATTCAAGATATGATTAGTTCTCTCAGTATAATTAATATTATAAGAAATATAGAATCAAATATAACAAATATTAATATAAAAGATACAATATTAGATTTAAAAATACCTAGTATTACTGGTATTCATGAGTATACAGCTACTGATGGCGATAGCTTAAATTATAAGTCAAATACAGTAAATATAAAATCAAATATATTAAATATTAATAACGGGAGTATAGTAAATTATGTTAGAGGTGTTTATAATTGGTTAGGTGCTACTATTTTTAATAAAACTGGAGTTTTAGAAGCAAATTCGGTAAACGTAAAATCAAATTTATTAAATTTTAACAATGGGGAAATAGATGGTTTTGTTGCTGGTGTTACTAATACATTAGCTAAATATAATGACGCTATTGATAATAGTGATAATATAGTAGATATAGAATCAAATATATTAAATATTAATGGAGGAAATGCAAAAAATATTTTTGGTGTCGTTAATTATAGTTATTACAATAAAGGTGAAAATGAAACAAATATCAATAAAAATTTCGTGAACATAACTAATGGAAATATGGAAAATATTATTAGTCTTGCTAATAATGATGGTGATTTTTTAATTTCTTTGGATTCCAATTCAATATTTATAGGAGGTAATCCTAAAATAGGTGGTAATATATATTCTGTTGCCTTTAATACAGATACATACAATCCAAATAATTTTGTCCTAGATCAAGACCTACTTAAATTACCCACCAACGACAAAATCTTTATAGCCACAGACCTAACCAGCAGCGAAAGCTTAGGAGGAACTATCTATGGAGGTTCAAAATTTGGTACAGATGATACAACAAAAACTAGCAATGCTATCTACTTTCTTGGTGATAAAACTAAATTATTAGGTAGTGATAAAATTTATGGAAATACTAATATTGTATTAGCTAATGTTAATAGGGCTTCTGAAAATTATGAGGCTATTAAAGTAAATCCAGGTTATAATTCTAATGATCCAGATGGTTTTAAAATTCCAACTAAAACAGAAATTATTGTAGATAAAGATATAAGTTATACTAATGATAATGATATTCTATTGGATGGAAACATAACTTTATACTATAATATAGTTAATGGTGATACTAATAAAATTACTACTAATGGTAAGATAGGAATATTTGATGAATCAATCTTTAGTGGTAATAATGGTCAAAAGATATATATAGGATTAAATTCTAATGATATAACTGAATTGGAAGAAGGAGCTAACTGTACTATATTTACTGCTGATAAAGGTATAGATAGTAATTTATTGGATTCCTATTTTGCTGTGGCAAGGGATAGTAAAATAAAAAACTTTAAAGTTATTTTAGATAGAGATAATAATAATATTAATTTAGAATATTATCTAAAAAGTATATTGTCCTTCAGTGATATAATAGAAGAATTTACAGTTAATAATAGCTATAGATTTAATGATAAGTTATCACCCTTTATAAAAGCTATGGATGGAATATTATTAGATGATAGTGATAATGGCATTGAACCAGCTATTATTCTATTAAGTGATAATTCTAATGATAATGATTCGGCTGATACTCCATCAGATTATAGTAATGTTATTTTAAATCAAAAGGAACTATTAGCAAATATATTTGAAATTATTAGTGATGCAGCATTAGATGATGATAATATTATTAATGCTTCTAATACTTTAGAAAATATAGTTAAGAGTTGGTTACCAGATGCTTCCGGTGCTATCTATAGAACTGCTAAAGCCAATTTTAATTATTTAACTAATAGTATAGATAATAGATTAATGAATTTAGCTGATTTATCTTTAGATTATAGAAAGAAAGATATTGCTAATACTTGGTTTGAAGTCTACGGCGGTAAAGCTAAACAGAATAAAAATAAAAGTATAGATAAATTTAATTCTGATAAAATTGGATTTATATTTGGAGGAGAAAGTCTTCAAATTAATAAAAATATTATCTTAGGTGGTGCTATTAATTATAATTTTAATGCTATTAAAACTAACTATAAAAATATAGATGTAAATTCTTTTGGTTTATCTACCTATATAAGATATGATTTATTTGATACTAATCTATATTTTAATGGTGTTTTATCCTATAATTATAATAATTATAAAGAAGAATCTAAAAGTATTGATAGTAAAATAGATAATAATGATATTATTAATAATTTAAAGTTTA
Source organism: uncultured Rickettsiales bacterium (assembly GCA_951801155.1). GTDB lineage: Bacteria > Pseudomonadota > Alphaproteobacteria > Rickettsiales > UBA1997 > CATOJU01. Next base: position 14,831 of record CATOLK010000002.1, read on the forward strand.
AAGCCAACTATAATTCAAATCAATTATCAACTAATTTATCTGTTGGTTTAAAATATAATGATTATTTTGAACCACAGTTGGGGTTGAACTATAATTGTATTATTGTAAATTCCTATATAGATAATTATAATAATAGAATAGATAGAAATACTTTTGATGCTTTAGATACTTTTGCTATATTAAATATTAAAAATATTGCTAATGTTAAATTTAATAGTTTTGAAATAAAACCAAGATTATTTGTTAGATATGATTATAGTATTAAAGAGGCTGCTATGAAAGTTTCTGGAAGACTAGATGATAGGAATAATAATTCAAAATATAAAATAGATTATGGTAATATTAAAGAAAATGAAATTCAATATGGTGTAAGTTTTGATACTAAAATAAACGATAGAGTTAATGTAACATTTGGTTATAATGGTGTAAATGGAAAAAATTATAGTGATGGTGTGTTTGGATTAAAGGGGGAGTTTGATTGGTAGATGGAAAATTTTTCTGATATTTAGATAACTATTTTGATTAGTTAGATTTTTTATATAAAATAACTTGCTAATTTTATTTAGTAAGTTATTAATATTTTGACTCCAATATTGTTTAATAGTTTTTAATTATTTTAATGTTATTAGACTTCCTGCATAAAACTATATTCAAATATCAACAATATTCGAATATTTTTAAATTTATTTATTTTTACGATTATTTGTTCTTTAATTTCCTTTTATTTACGTCATTCCCACATTAAGATTTTCTAGTAAGATAAACTTACAAGAAAATCTAATTTGAAATGACATAAATAAAGAAAAATCAACAAAATAAACACAAATAATAAAAATATTAAATAAAAAAATATTTTTATTATTTAATAATTTTATATATAAGTTGGCAGTGCCAAATTTTCTTGACATTACAACAAAAAAATAATATATATATTATAATTATAAGTGATTTTTTCATTTATACTAACTTTAATAATTTTAAAAAGGATAAAAAATGTTAAATAAGATTAATTCATATTCTTCATTTTCAACATTATTTGATATTGATATGAAAAATATATTTAATAAATCATCTATATGGAGGTTGGCCAGATAATAAAAATATTATAAATAATATTTGGATTGAAATTTTAAATAATGGAATAAAATTAGAAACAAAAAATAAACCAATATTTGTAAAATTATCTGGAATAGGTGAAAACATAGATAAAATATTAAATCTACAAAAAATAACCATGAATAACTTGGGTAACAATAAAGATTTTGTAATTGAAAAAAATAAAGACAATTTTTATAAATTAAGTAACTATAAAGACAAAAAATATGGCGGCTTTACCATTTGTGCTTTTAGTGATGAAAATTTTAGTAATCTTATAGGTAGCGGGTCAGTTAGTTTTAACAATTTAAAAAATATTAGCTGTGAAGGAATTAGTAAAACAAATTACAATCCAGATTTAAATAATTTTAATATTATACAAAATCTATTTGAAAATAAAGGACTTATGGTACATCCTAATTATCGAGGTTATAACATAGGTGAGATATTAGTTAATTTAAGGAAGTATAGTACTGAATTATTTTTTTCAAAACATAAAACAATATTATTAACTGAAATAGCAGTGGGTAATAACTCTAGTTTAATTTCTTCATATAAATGTGGTTTTAAAGTACTAAAAAAATATATAGCTTCTGATGGGGTTGAATGTTTTCTTTTGTATACGCCATTATCTAAAAAAACAGCTATTATTACTGGTTTTAATAGGGTAAAATCTTTAGTTGATTTCAACATTAAAAAAGAAAGTAAATTAAAAATCAGTGAAGAAGAAAAAGATAAAATAAGGAATAATTTTAATATTCATATTAAAAAAATGTTAAATATCGATAGTTATAATAAATACTTTAAAGAATTAAACAATTTTCAATTGGTAAATGATTGTTTCCAAAAACAGGAAAAAATAAAAAATTGTTATGGTGTAAAATAACAAATAATCTATGGTAATTTTATTTATAAATTATTAAATTACCATATTAATTATTAAAATAATTTAATATAAAAAAATATGTTAGAAGTTATTAAATATGAAGGCTTAAAAAATGGAAAAAATCTTTTGATTTTAGGAGCAATACATGGAAATGAAGTTTGCGGGCCAAAAGCTATTACAAATATTATTAAAAAAATTAAAAATAATGAAATTAAAATAAAAACTGGCAGTGTTACTTTTATTCCTATTTGTAATCTAGAGGCTTATAAGCAGAATAAAAGATATATAAATATAAATTTAAACAGAATTTTTGAAAAAATTGAAAATCCAAAAAATAACGAAGAAATAATTTCACAAAAAATTATAAAATATATTGATGAATGTGATTATTTATTAGACATACATTCTATCCATTCAGAAGGTCCGAGTTTCGCTTTTTTAGATAAAGACACAGAGGAAGAAATGAAAAAGTTTGTTATAATACAAAATTTTCAAAGTATAATTGTAGGATGGAATGATATATTTGGAAAAAACGATAAATCTACATGTGGCTATGCCTTAAAATATAATAAAATTTGTACAACAATAGAATGCGGAAATCACAATGATCCTCTATGTATTGAAAGAGCTGAAACAGCAATAAAAAATTCTTTAGCATTTTTGGATATTGCAGATTGTGAATTGTCTTTTGATAAAAATAATCAAAAATTTATAAAAATGGAAAAAGTATTTTATAAAGAAAAAGAAGGTTATTTTGTAAAAAATTGGAAGCATTTAGATACAATAAAATCTGAAGAAATTATTGCTAAGTATAATGATGGCGAAGTTATAAAGGCAAAAAAAGATTGTTTAATAATTATGCCACACGAGGATAATCCAATTGGTACTGAATGGTTTTATTTAGGAAAGTATATAAATTAAAATTAACATTTTTAATTAAAGTTGTATTTATAATTTTGATTTCACTTTTTAATATCGCTAAAAACTGAATTTAGGTTATTAAAAAATAAAATTATAAAATTCAAAAACAGTTTGAACTAAAACAAAGCAAAACAAACACTTGAAAAAAATAAACAATTATTTTATATTAATATTAATTATATGTATTTTAAAAAATAATGAAAGACTTACAGAAAAAATACAATACTAAAGAAACAGAAGAAAAATGGCAAAAATATTGGAAAGACAATAAAATTTTTAAATTTGATTGGAACGATATAGAAAGAAAAAACATTTTTTCAATAGATACTCCACCACCACATGTTTCTGGTAGTTTACATATGGGACATATTTTTGGTTATTCCCAAATGGATACTATAGCTAGATTTTGGCGTATGTTTGGAAAAAATGTTTTTTATCCTGTTGGTTTTGATGATAATGGTTTACCATCCGAAAGGTATGTTGAGAAAAAAATTGGTAAAAAAAGTAAGTCTATGAATAGACAAGAATTTGTAAAAATTTGCGATAAAGAAATACAAGATGCTGAAGAATTTATGAAAGACCAATTTATAAGAATGAATTATTCTTATGATTTTGATTTAGCCTATAGAACTATATCACCAACAGCAAGAAAAGTTTCTCAAATGTCTTTTATTGATTTATATAATAAAGGTGCACTCTATAGAAAAGAAGAACCTATTATTTGGGATGTTGTGGACCAAACTGCATTAGCACAAACAGAAGCAGAAGATAAAGAAATTGAAAGTCAGATGAATTTTATTAATTTCGATTTAATCGAAGAAAATACAAACACTTCTAATTTTCAAGCGGATAAAATAACAATAATGACAACTCGTCCAGAGTTATTGCCGGCCTGCGTTGCAATTTTTGCTCATCCCGATGATAAAGAAAAATATAAAAATAAATATGTAATTACTCCATTGGGTGTTAAAGTCCCGATTTTATTTGACGAAAGTGTAGAAAAAGATAAAGGAACTGGCGTTATGATGTGTTGTACTTTTGGTGATAACGCTGATGTGGAAAAATATAAAAAATATAATTTACCTTTAAAAATAATAATAAATGAAAAAGGTTGTTTGTATTTTGATAATGTTCCTGAAATTGATAATAAATATAAATTAAGGCTCGATGGTTTATTTACTGAAAAAGCAAGAGTTGAAATATTAAATATATTAAAAGAAGAAGGTAAAATTGCAAAAGATCCTGAAAAAATACTTCATAATGTAAAAATTGGAGAAAGATCCAAGAGTCCACTTGAAATTTTAGTAAAAAGCCAATGGAATATAAAAACTTTAGATATTAAAGAAGAATTACACAAAAAAGCTTCTGAAGTAAATTGGTATCCAAAATGGATGGAGACAAGAATTCATAATTGGATAGATGGTTTAAATTGGAATTGGACTATATCAAGACAGAGATTTTTTGGAGTGCCCGTTCCTTGTTGGTATTCAAAAAAAACTGGAGAAGAAGGTAAGGTAATATTACCTGAAATCGAGGATTTGCCGGTAGATCCAACTATTGATTTACCAAAAGGTTATTCTACTGATGAAATTGTACCTGAAAATGATGTATTTGATACATGGATGACTTCATCAATTAGTCCACAATTGTCAATGTGGGGAATTTCTGAAAATATGAATTGTGATAAAGAAAGATTCGAAATTCTTGATATACCATTTGATTTGAGAACTCAAGGTCATGATATTATAAGAACTTGGGCTTTTTGTACTCTTGTGAAGTCTTATTATCATGAAAATAAAATTCCTTGGAAAGATATATTTGTTAATGGATTTTGCTTAGCTGCTGATGGAACAAAAATGTCGAAATCCAAAGGAAATGGTGTAGATCCTTTAAAGGTTATTGATGAGTTTGGTGCCGATGCTGTTCGCTATTGGGCTTTAAATTCTCAACTGGGAACTGATACAAATTATTCTGTTGATATGATAAAAATAGGGCAAAAATTAATTACAAAACTTTATAATAGTGCTAAATTTGTTGAAATGAATTTTAAAAATTTGACAGGTAAAATTTTTACAGCAAGAGATGATATAGAAAATAATTTGATTTTTGAATCAATGGATAAATGGTTAATATCAAAAATGAAATCAACTATAGAAAAAACCACACAATCGTTTAAAAAATATGATTATAGTAAAGCTTTAGAAACTGCAGAAAAATTTTTTTGGGATGATTTTTGTGATAATTATTTAGAAATCGTAAAAGTTAGATGTTATGGTGCTAGTGGTTTTAAGTATGAAAATTTAGAATTAACTGAAGAAGAAATTGAAAAAATTAACAAAAGTCAACAAAGTGCTATAAGAACAATTTACTATGTATTTAATGCTATGTTAAAATTATTTTCTCCTTTTATGCCGTCAATAACAGAAGAAATTTATTCAATTATTTACGAAAATGAATTTAATGATAAAAAATCAATTTCCACTAGGGGTAATTGGCCAAATATTAAGGATTTTACAGAAAATAGTGAATTGGAAATACAAGGAAATATAGCTTTAGATATAATAGCAGAAGTTAGAAAGTATAAATCTGAAAAACAGATTTCCATAAAAGAAAAATTAGAATGTATTTATGTTAATGGAAATTATGGTTTTGATAAAGGTATTATTGAAGATTTAAAAAATGTTTGTAATGTTAAGTATATATTATTCAATAAAGACGAAATTAATAATAACAATTATAAATCTGTTAAAATACTTGTTATTGATACAGAAGAAAAATTACAAAAATTACTTAATTATGCAGAGGATTAATAGTTGTGATTGAAATTTTAATAAATAGTTTGGATATATTTTTTTTAGTAATGATGTGGTTATTATATATAGCCTTTATATTTTTCGCTAAAAATATAACATCAAAATTTTTTATATTTTTTATATCTTGTTTTGTTAATATTTTTAACTATTCGATAGTAATTAAAAATGAATATAGTTTTTTAACAATAGTTTTATTAAATATAATTTTTATGCTTGTTGTGGCAATCTTTTATATCTATGTTGATATGAGCCAAGAGAACTTAAGTTCAAATTTTATAGAAGGAAATGATATAAAAAATTTGATAATTATTAGTATTTTTGTAACAAGTTTTATTATGATAAGTCTTATTTTTAATGGTATAAACAAGAAAAAAAACTTATTCAACAATATTTCTATCAATAAAACAAATATTTTGACCACAAATAAGCTTTATAAAAAAACAAGTAATGGTTTAGAACAAAAAGAGATACTCGATATAAATGGACAGAAATTTATTGTATTTACAAGAAATATAGTATTTATTGAAAATAATAATATTTTTCTCAATTACAATCTTTTAATTATACTTTATATAAGTGTAATAATAGTAGTTTTCTTTATTACAAATAAAAAAAATACAAAATGAGAGGAGATATAATATTAAAAGTAATAATTAGTTTTATAATACCATTTTTGTTATTATATTCATTTAGCTGCATATTTTATATAGACCAGATAGGATTTTTAGCTATATTTAATTGTTTTATTTCTATAATAATTTCATATATCTTATTTTATTTAAGATTTGGAAAAATTGATGTTAGAAAAATTATTTCCATAAACAAATATCTAGGTACCATTTTATTTGTATTTTTATGTTTTTTAATTTATTTTTTAAATAAATTGTTATAGGAGTATTATATGGGTGATTTAGTAACTTACTTATGTTTATTATTTTTATTATTATTTTTTATATTAATATTTATATTTTTGTTTACTATAAAACCAATTGTAAAAATAATAGTATTGGCATTTAGTTATAATATAATTTTATTTTATATTATATACAATCTATATATACTACAAGTTGAAGCTTTTATGTTTACTTTTGTTACATTTATGACTTTTAGTTGTATATTAAATGTATTAACCGGAATTTTTGTTATTAATAATATTATAGAGAATAATCATGTTGAATGAACTTTTCTTAAGAAATACTTATTTATTATTTTTTATACCAATTATAGCCTCTGTTATAGTAAACTTTATGTATGAAAAAAGATTTATGGTAGGTGCTACAAAAATAATAATGATTTCAATGATATTTTTGGCTTTGAGAATGTTGTTAAAATGTAGTGACTTTAATACAACTTATTTTATTGAAAGCAATAGTAAATTTAATGTTTTAAGTACAGAATTTAGAATAAATGCAAAAAATTTATTCTTTTTTATATCTATTTTAGTTTGTAATTTTATTGGTTTTATAAATTATATAAATACAATACTGTTGAACAAAAATTTAAATAATAACAATATAAAATATTTTTTTGCAATATATTTAATACATTTATTTTCAATAGTCGGTATAATTTTTACTTGTAATATTCTTAACCTGTTTATATTTTTAGAAATTTATTCTTTAAGTATTTATGTAACAATTTCGATCTATAAAAAAAATAATTTGAATATAATTTCCTACAAATTTTTTACAAATAATATTTTTGGTTCTATTTTAAGTGCTTTAGCAATTTTTTATATTAAAATATATTTTGGAACATCCAATATTATAGATATAAAACAGCAAATGATTTCTTTAAATATACAGGAGCATTATGAAGTATTATTGATGTCTATCTTATTTTTATTTTCTATAATTATTAAATTTTTCCTGACAAATACCAGTAAATATCACAATACGGATAAAGTTGGTGTAAATTTTTTATCAATTTCGAATATTTTTGTAAATGTTGCTATAGGTTTATATCTAATATATGAAGTTATATTTTTTATTTTGGGAACAAAAACATTATTTAGCTTAAATTTTATAAAATATATAATTTTTGCAATTTCAACTTTAATTATTGTTTATAATTCTGTAAATTTCTTAATAAAAAAAGAAAACTCTTTATTTAATATATTTATAAGATTTAATTTAATAAATTTTGGTTATATTCTATTTTTTATATTGTTTTATGAAAAAAATAACCAATTATGTATAAATTTGTTAATGTTATATTTATTTGAGTTTGTTACAATAAATTTAATAGCATATTTAATTTCAGATATAATGAATATCTTATATGAAAACAATAATATTAATTATATAAATAATAATAAGCTATTAAGATACACTTTTTTATTTTTGTTATTGTATAAGATTTTTCTGCCATTTGGAACAAGTTTATATACTAATTTAAATTTAATATCTAATATTATAAAAAATAAAACTTTTATATATTTACTTCCATATATTGTTAATAAAGGTTGTTTTACGGCTTTTTTTGTAAAAACTGTTAATAATAATATTATTAAAGAGGTAGAAAATACAGAGGATATTAATAATAAAAAAAGACTTAATAATTTATATTTTTCTGTTTTTTTTATTTTAGGTTTGATGTTAATTTTTGAGTTGTGTTTCGGAAGAATTATAAAATAATTTGATAATTTATTTTAGTAAATTTAATACAAAAAAATTGATAAAATGTGATTTTTTTCATTAAAATAATATTTATTTGCTAAAATTATTCATAATAATACAATTTTATTAAAAATTTTTATATATTATATATATAGTTATAATATTTATTATAGTTAAAAAATACATTAAAAAATATATGAAAAAATTAATTTTAATCTTATTATTTTTATCAATAACCAATGTAAATAGTTTTGCTTCAGCAAAAAAAGATTGTAATCCTCTAAAAAAAGAAATAAAATCATATTTTAAAATATTATCAGTATTCAGAAATAAAATATCTAATAGAGATATAGAATTTACCGAAAATATTTTAAAAGAAAAAATGGAAAGAGATATTGAAGTAAAAAATGTTATTGAAGATGCTTATATGGAAAATTTATGTAGATTATCCAATGTTGGATCAGTAGAATATGATGAAAATGGATTTAATAATTTAAGAAGATCCGGATTAAGATTAGGTCTTGAGGCTGTAGATGGTACCTCTCATCAAAACGAAAAAGGATGTAATATTTTTTAATTCACAAAATTATTCAAACAGAACTTCTGCATAAAAATTTTCTATAAAAAACAAATATAAAAAATAAGAGTTTTTAATATTTTTAGTATAAATATGTAATAGAACACATTTCCGTTAGATCTCCAGTCTAAAACTGTTCTTATTTTCCGAATATAATTAATAATTTTTATTTGCTTTTAATTATTACTTACTTTTTATTTTTATGTCTCTTTTTTATAATTATAATTGTTTATTCCTTAATTTTCTTCTATTTATGTCATTCCAAATTAGAATTTCTAAATAAACTTGTTTATTCTTAATTTTCCGTTATTTACGTCATTCCAGATTAGATTTTCTTGTAAGCTTGTCTTACTAGAAAATCTTAATGTGGAATCCAGAAATAAATTACTTTAATAGGGAAAAAGGATATTAATAATTTTTCTATATTTTGTAATATAAAAAACCTTTAAAATCTTTTTCTATATTTAACATCTTTTATATTTTTTTGGATTCCACATTAACAATTTCCAAGCGATAAATCACTAAGAAATTGTAATCTAGAATGACGTAAATAACGGAAAATTAAAGAATAAATAATCATAAAAATAAATAAATTTAAAAATATTCAATATTATGTGTAGAAAGTCTATTATTAAAATAATAAATACATATGAT
>CATOLK010000003.1 GCA_951801155.1 uncultured Rickettsiales bacterium
TATATTTAACTTTGTTTATATTTTCTGGATTCCACATTAAGATTTTCTAGTAAGACAAGCTTACAAGAAATTCTAATCTGGAATGACATAAATAAAAGAAAATCAAAGAAATAACAAATCTAATAAAAAAAGAAAGATATAAAAATAAAAACTATTAAAAATAAATGAAAAAATATGTAAGAAGACAATTTTAAATCAATTTAATCTTCATTGTTTTTTTCATCTAATTTCTTTTGTTCTTCTTCCATTTTTTTAAATTTCTCTATTTTTTTGTTAATCTTTTCCATTTTTGCTTCCATTAATTTTTCAGCAGTCATTTTTTCAGAATCATCTACTTCTATTTTTATAGAACTTAAAATTTCTTCAACCTTACCACTATCTATTATTTTATCACCATTTTCATTACTAATAATATATTCACCACCTTCGTTGCTGATAATATATTCCACTTCTCCAACGCTAATTATACAGCTACCATCCTCTTTTACAGTTATTTCACCACCATCAGATAATGTCATAACTATATCACCATCATCGTTTTTATCCATTTTAATTTCATTTTTATTTTCATCAACTAACGAATATATATATTCTCCATCTTTCAATTTATTACCATTTTTGTCTCTTTCTACTCTAAACATCTCTTCTATTTTACCATCTTCATTTTTAAATGTCATTTTAACAACTTTTTTCCTTCTATCATCAAGCTCTCCATAGAATCCTTTTTTATCAAGTGCTTTCTTTTTTCTATTCTTTTCAACTCTATTTTCAATTTTATCCAATAATCTATCTGACAATCTTTGTTTTTTATCAGAAGTAGATGACATTACAAATTTATTGTGTAAATCTACAGCCCATTTTGCAAAGCTCCTTCTCTTTTTTGTTTTCTTTGTTTTTTTCTTGGAACCAGACTCATTTTCACCATCTTCTTCTAGATTTTCAATATCTTCTTCTTGATTTTTATTATTACCTTTTCTATTATCACTGGTATTCCAAAGTCTCTTATGTTCACCTCTAAATAAACCTACAATATCAAATGTAGAATCTTTTCCAAATGACTCATTTAATTCTTTGAAATCACTTTCAAAAACTTCTTTTCTTTTTTCTCGTTTTTTAGCCCTAACAGAATCGCGATATTTTTTACTTCTTTCTCTATAATCTTGCCATTTCTCCTTTAAATTTCTCTTACCTTTAAGACTATCTTCAGCTTTATCTTCTATTCTTTCTTGCATTGCTTCAATACGCGCCATACCTCCAGCTTTATAAAGATTATAAGCTTTCTTTCCAGCACTCATTAAGTTTTCCGTAGGATTTTTGCTTAAATCAACAAAAGATCTTGTCCATTTTAACATATCGGAATTTTTTTGTACTGCAGAAATTCCCATGGTATTACTAAATTGTTTTAATTGATCGCCAAAACCAAATTTACTCGAACCATTTCCATCTTTAGCACCAATATCACCAAGAAGTGTATTACCACCTAAATCACCAGATTTAGCATCACCTATAACTAAAACTGATCCTAAAATACTTGAAATCATTTTTGTTATATCTTCAAATAGTATTAATAATACTAAACAAACGAGTACATTTGCTGTATAATATAGAAAAAAGCTTTCGTTACCATTTGGCATATTCTCTTTTCCCATATAAATAATATTATTGAGTGTACTGACTACTTTTTTTCTAATAAAATGCATTCCTCCACATTCTCCATTCCAGACAGTTTCACATATATGGTCACCAAGTCTTCCAAAACAAACTTTAAATGATAATAATTTTTTTATAAAATCATTTATAATAAATGTCATAAAATAGAAGGCAGTAAAAAATGCAACTATTTCCAGACACTTTTGTAAAACAAACTTCAACCAATTTTTAAATAAATATTGTGTTTGATCAAAAAAATTAAATAGCATAAACAAAGGAGCCAAAGGTAAAACAATAGTCATTTGTAACATGGTAAAGAAGAAAGGAATAACCACCTTAAATAATTTGAAAAAATACATAAATACAATAACCAATACCCCAATACCAACAGGTATGCCAACAAAAAAATCAGATTTAGAATTATAAAATAAAGAAAATATTTTTAACATTAAAGCATCATTTTTAAGTAAAGATAAAACCTCATCAATAACTTTAAAATTTCTTGCTAAAGATAAAGATCCATTTATGTTACCTAAGTTACCTTCAAGTGCTATAAAATTATCATCACTCATAAAGCTACTTGAAAAAATACCACCTAAAATATCAACTATACCTATAACACCATTAATAGTAAAATTTAATACAATTCTATTAAAAAACTGAAAACCTGAAGGAGATACCATTGTGATAACTATAACCATTTTAGCCAAATCTATCATAAGATCAGATGTTTTAATTGGAGTTTTATCTCTATCATTCTTTTTAAATCCAAATATTATTCTAAAACCAAATATAACAACATAAAGACTCATAACAGCACGAGCGAATTTTGCTAAACCAGTATTTAATAAATTATTAAATATACTAGCAATAACACCGTCAGCTCTATCTTCCTCTTCATTTTCTTGGTTTGGGGTTCCAAATAAATAAAATTCTATTTCCCGTAATCTACTTGCTATCGTTCCAGCATCATCAAAATTTATACCAGAAATAATTTCTATATTATAAAAACCATCATTATCACTATAATATTTATCAGCTATAAGCATTTTTATACTTTCACCAAATTTATACTCAATATCTTCACTTTCGGAAAAATGCTTATATAATTTTTTAGGACCATATTGAAAATAAGATCTACCTTTTCTTATAACATTACCATTTGAATCTTTATCTATGAGATAACAAGCTTTACCAAACATAGATATAGAATCAGCTATAATTGCAGCTGGATTCTTTACATTAATATTATTATTTAATAATTTTTCATGTAAATCTATGTCGTAGATTACTTGGTTCCCTTCAATCGTTAAAATTTTACTACTTTCAGTACCAGCGCTAGAACTAATACCATAACTTTCCAATGTAAAATAATCTCTTTTAAAGTCTTCAAATGTATAATCTTTTTCCACAAAAGAAATTTTTTCTGATTCTTTCACACCATCATATCTGTTAATTATAGCGGCGTTACCTTCCATTGTTTCAATTTCTTTTTCTATTAAACCAACCACCTGCCTAAGTTTATATAGTATAATTATACTTACAGATACTTCATTATTTCTAATAAATTTTTTGTTTACGCCATCACCCAAAAAATATTCCAATCTATTTTCATCTATATTATACTTTATTTTACAACAACTTACCTTATCTTCAGCTTTACATTCTCTAATCTCTTTTCCTGTTACATCATCTGTTCGTTTAGGAATTTGACAATCATTTTCTATAGTTAATATTTTTTCTAAATCACTATTAAATTTTTCTGGCTCTATTTTCTCATCATAAAGTGCCGATACATAGGTTCCAGCATCTATATCTATATTATATTTACGATCTTTGCTTATTTTTTTTACATTTTCAGCAATTTCTCTAATTTTATTTCCAAAATCTGAAATAGATGCGCTTATATCTCCGTCACTACTAATTTTTTCTTTTAAATCTTCTTGACTTCTACTTTCAAACTCAAATCTATAATTACTCTCTATATCTTTTATAAAGTTATTTAAAATATCCTTATATCCAATTAATTTAAAATAATCAGAACCTTCGAGATAACCACCTTCTTCTTGACTAAACAATGTTCTTAAAGAACCATCTATCTTATTTAACCTTAATTTTTTAACTTTTTTGTCAGTTGCCTTTGCTGGTACATAATATTTTGTAATTACATATTCATCATTATTGTTAATATTCTTACCAAACCAATAACTACTTGCACATAACATTTTTGATGCTAAAAGATGATGATAAGATGTAGGTTGGCTTCTTCCGTCTGTACCGAACATACCCAAATAAAGACCAGCGCCTCTAGTAACCCAACAATTTTTTTGCCTTTCTGGCGCTTCAGCAATACCTATAACCTTAATTTCATCATCACTTAATTTGTTAACTGTAACATCACTATAATAATTTTTAATGTAATAAAATTCATTTTCTTCTTCTTTATTACTAAACTTTGCATCATCAGGTAATTTGACTTTTTCTAGCATACATATAAAATTTTCATTTGGTTTACTAAAACCACTATTTGCACGCCAAGGTAGCCATTTTCCAATAATATTGATAACTATAGGATCGTTATTTAAGGTTAATTTTAAATCCGTTAATCTTATTTTTTCTGTAACCTCTTCATATTTAGGAGACTGTTTTAATATAAAATCATCTTCTTGTTGTGCAGTAGCACGAATAACTTTCGAACTTAAACCAAATTCATTCGCTTCTATACATGTTCCATTCATTTCATTAATATATTCATTACTTAAAGTTACAAATGAAATGATTAAAAATAATGAAATTATAATAAGTATAAATGATAAAAAAATAATAAGTTTTCCACCAACACCAACAAGCATTTTTTTAGCGCCAACTTTAGCTTTATCAAGCGCACTAAGTTCCTTTTTATTTTCGTTTTTTTCTTCTCCTTTCATATCAAAAAAATAAATGGTACCCATGGCCGGACTTGAACCGGCAAGGGCAGAAGCCCCACAGATTTTAAGTCTGTTATGTCTACCATTCCATCACATGGGCAAATTTAAATAATTAATTTTATTATAATTATAACTTTTTTAAAAGTCAATAGTCCAAGTTTAGTAATTAGCACTACCAACTTAAACACCAAATATCATTTATTTATCTTTTAAAGATTATTTATTTTTATCGTTATTAAATCCCTTACATAAAAAATTACATGTTTATCAACAGCATTAAAGATAATTAAAAAAATTATAAAAAATATAACTTTCCACAAAATTCCCAATTTTATTGTAAAATATTAAAAGTTCTCGTATTTTTTATAATACTTGTTTTTTATAGAAAATTATATTTTTATATAATTTAAAATTATCTAAATATTATCAATACCTATATATTTTTTTATATAGAATATCTAGTAAATAAAATATAAATTAAACTTTTTTACCTGAAGATTTTGAACCTCCAAACAAATTACCAAAACAAGCACCAAATTTCCCTAATGTATTTGATGTTTGTTTTTGTCGATGTATATTTACTTTATCCATAATCTGCTTTACATCCCCAGCTATTTCTTCTATTTTATTTAATAATTCATTATCTGTAATTATAATTTTATCACTTTCTAATAAAGTTCTAATCATTTCTATATTTTTTCTTTCAACAGCATAATGAAGTGGAGTTTTTCCTTTATTATTTTTAATATTTATACTATCTGTTTTAGAAGATATTAAATAAAAAACTATTCCACTAAAACCTTTTTTAGCAGCTAGATGAAGAGGAGTATTTCCTTTATTATTCTGAATAGTTGTATTTGCTTCATTTTCAATCAAAAGATTAAGAATTTCCTTATAGTCATTTTTAGCAGCTAAATGAAGAGGGGTATCACCCTTATTATTTTTAATACTTGTATTTGCTCCACAAGCAATCAAAGATCTAATTATATCAGTACTTCTTTTTTCAGTAGCTATATGGAGTAAAGTATTTCCTTCATTATTTTGATTATTTAATTCTGCTCCAGAACTTATTAAACATATAATTGTTTCCATATTTTTATTTTCAACGGCTAAATGAAGAGGAGTATCACCTTTAATATTTTTAATATTTAAATCAGCTTTATTTTCAACTAAAAAATTAATTATTTTTTCATTCCCATCCCTAACAGCTAAATGAAGAGGAGATTCTATATATTTATCTTGAAAATTTATATCTGCACCAACACTAATTAAATAATCAATAATAATAGGATTATTTTTTCTTACATTTATATGAATTAAATGAGATAAATTTAAAATATCTATAAATTTTTGATATTCTATTCCGTTTTTTAAAAAACAAGTTGTTACTTTAGAAAATAATGTTGTTATTAATTCTAAATTATTTTGTTCAATAACAATTTGAATTAAGTTTTTGTAAAAATCTATATAATTTATTTTTGATTCTCCAGTTGTTTTAATTATTTTATCAATAATATTTAATGCAATTATTGGATCTTGTACATTTTTGAATAATTTTAATATTCTTTCTAGATTTGTTTCCAAATTAAAATTAAAATCAAATTCACCATTGGAAATATCGATTATATACTCTCTTAATGCCTGTTCTTTAGAATTTATTATATCCATAATTTTTAACCTTTTAATTTAATAATAATATTAAGTATATATATTATTGTATACTAAAAAAAGTTATATGTCAATAGCAGGTAAATAAAAAATATATAATTATTCAATAATTTGATCTATAATTGGGTAATACTTCTTATATTTTTTTTATTTCTTGACTTTTTCAAAAATTTATATTATAATCAAACCGTTGAAAGACTATGATAATAAAAGTTGTATTGTATAAATGCTATGGACTCGGGGGCGGTACCCGACATCTCCACCAAATGATTATGGGGATGAAATAGTTTTGACATTCATTGAAAGGTACAATGTTTATCTGGTAAGATACGGCCATAACAGTTCAAAAATATAAGTGCAGAAGATAATTTTGCGTTTGCTAAAATGGCTGCTTAATCCTTCGGGATTATATTTCAATAGAAATATCTCACATTTAATGTGATTGCCATTTGAGCGGGGTTTGGAGATACCTGTCAACAGAAACTCTCCGTTTAATAAATAATTAAAAACAGTTTTTGAATAAATTAAATTATATTTAACATATGAATTACACAATTTTAGAATTCGATGGAAAAAAACCTATAATCGATAAAACTGCTATAATAGGTAATAGCGCTGTGATTATAGGTGATGTAATTATAGGTGAAAATGTCAATATTTGGCCAAATACAACTATAAGAGGTGACTTAGGTCAAATTATAATCGGAAAAAATACTAATATTCAAGATAATTGTATAATTCATGTTGATTATAATTTACCTTGTATTATAGGAGAAAATTGCGTTATAGGACATGGTGCAATATTACATTCTGCCAATATAGGGAATAATTGTCTAGTTGGTATGGGTAGTATAATTTTAAATAATGCTAAAATGCAAAATTTTTCAATGATAGGGGCTGGTTCTATGCTAACAAATAAAGCCGAAGTAAAAGAAAAAGAATTATGGCTTGGTTCTCCAGCTAAATATTTTAGAAATCTAAAAGATGAAGAGATTGAGTATAATAAAAAATCTGCAATAAAATATATTGAATTATCAAGAAAAACTTTTTGTTAAAAAATATAATAAAAATAAACAAAGAATTAAAAACAAAATAGATCAATTAGTAAATATTAAATTGACCCTAACTCTACTCTTTAAGTTCAAAATATATTGAAAAATAGAGAAAGTATATTTTTAATGTAAAATTATATATATCTTAATAGTATATATTATAAAAACTTTAGAATAATTTGTTATAATTTTTTATATAAGCATAATAAAAAAAGAGGTTGTGATTAAATTACTTACTAAAATAAGTATATAGTATTAAACCTCCTGCATGTACATATTTACTATTTCGATGACAAAAAAATTACTTTTTAATTTGTTATTTTTATAATAAAAACCATCTTGTCTCATTCCAGAGTATAATTTCTAAGCAATAAATCGCTAAGAAATTATACTCTGGAATGACGTAAATAATGAAAAATCAAAGAAATAACAAATCCAATAAAAAAAGAAAGATACAAAAATAAAAATTATTAAATATATATAGAAAATAAAAATAGTTTTATGCAGGAATTCTATCACTTTTCTCATTAATATTGAATTAAAAAAGAATTATTTTTTAGACTTCCTACATAAAAAATTTTCCACAAAAAACAAATATTATAAAAAATAAAACCTTTTAATATTTTTAATAGAAAACGTATCAAAATATATTTCCGTTATTAAAAAAATATAAAAAATTTAAAGTATTTTGAATTAAAATGGAATTTTGTGGAAAATTATATTTTTATAGTTCTTTGATTATTTTTAACGCTATCGATAAACATGTAAATTTTTATGTAAGAGGTCTAATAATAACAAAAAATTTTTAGAAAGAACAACTAGAATAATAATTATAATTGAAGATCATTTATTTTTTGTAATTTTATCTTTGTTGTTTTGATTTTTTCTTGATTTTTATTTGATTTTTCGTTATCATTATTCTGTACATTTACAAAAAATGTTCTCCAATAAAGGAGAACATTTTTTTTACATAAAAATTATACAAGATAAAAAAATCTATTCTATCGTACCTTCTACAATATTTTCTTTGATTTCTTCAACTTTTTCATTAGTTTTATTTGCTTTTGAGTTTTTGTTTCTATCATCAAGCTTTTCTTTAATTCTTGCTGATTTTCCTCTTAAATCTCTTAAATAGTAAAGTTTACTTTGTCTTACAACACCTTTTTTAACTATTTCTATTTTTTCAACAAGCGGAGAATAAAGCATAAATTTTCTTTCAACTCCTATATTATAACTGATTTTTCTAACAGTTATTGTACTATTAAAGTCTTTTTTCTGTTTTTCTTTTCCTATTACAACTCCTTCAAAAACCTGAATTCTACTAGAATCACCTTCTGCAATTCTATAACTAACTCTTACAGTATCCCCAGGTCTAAAATCTGGGAAATTCCTACCATCTATTAATTTTTGAACCTGTTGATCATTAAATTTATCTATTATATTTGTCATATACCCTCCCTATTCAACAAATTCTATTATAGCCATAGGAGCAGCATCACCAGTCCTAAAACCATACTTCATAATTCTAGTATAACCACCATTTCTTTCTTTAAATCTTTCAGCTAAAACGCCAAATAATTTAGAAACCACTTTTTCGTCTCTTAAAATAGAAATAGCACGTCTTCTACTACTTAAATCACCTTTTTTACCCAAAGTAATCATCTTTTCAACTATTGGTCTAATTTCTTTTGCTTTTGGTAAAGTTGTTTTAATTTTTTCTGATTTTATCAAAGCATTTGATAAATTCATAAATAAAGCTTTTCTATGTGCACTAGTCCTATTAAGCTTTCTATGTCTCATTATATGTCTCATTTAGTATCCTTTTTTTTCTTTGATAACTCAATTAAATTTTCTGGTGGCCAATTGTCTAGTTTCATATCAAAACCTAAACCCATAACTTTTAAATTTTCTTTCAATTCGTTCAAAGATTTTCTACCAAAATTAGGTAGTTTTAACATATCTAATTCACTTTTTTGAACCAAATCACCAATAAATCTAATACCTTCATTGATCAAACAATTAAAAGATCTTACTGATAATTCCATTTCATCAATTTTTCTGTATAAGTTTGGATTTACAACATTCTCAGCCTCTGGAACATATTTATCTTTTTCGATTGGAGTAGTATTAACAACCTCAAATTTTACAAGAACTTCCAATTGAGTTTGTAAAATTTTAGCAGCAATTCCAACTGCATCCTCTGGAGTTATAGTTCCATTTGTTTCAACATCTAAAATAAGTCTATCGTAATCTGTTTGTTGACCTATTCTGGCATTTTCAACTGTATAAGAAACCTTTTTAACCGGGTTAAATAAAGCATCTAAATATATTGTTGATACATCACTGTTTTCTTTTTCTTTTTTTTCCGTTAATGTATAGCCTTTACCATACTCAACAACCATTTCCATATTCAAATCAACTTTAGAATCCTCAATATTACATATAACTAATTCAGGATTTAAAATCTCAACACCACCATTCAATACAATATCTTTTGCTAAAATTGGGCCTTTTTTGTTCAATTTTAATCTTAAAGTTGTAGGATTAGGAGAACCTTTTGTAATAATTAATGATTTTATATTCATAATTATATCAACGACTTCTTCTCTTATTCCATCAATCGAACTGTATTCGTGCAAAACACCATCTATTTTGATAGATGTAACAGCAAATCCTTTTATAGAAGACAATAATATTCTTCTTAAAGAATTACCTATCGTTGTAGCATAACCTCTTTCTAATGGTTCTAGAACTATGATAGCTTCATTTTTATTTTTTTTATACTCTACATTTAAAGAGTTAGGAAATATTAAATCATTCCAATTTTCTTGTAAAACAGCCATTTTTTGCTCCAATTTTTAATAAATTCTTTACATTCTCCTTCTTTTTGGTGGTCTACAACCATTATGTGGATGGTAAGTATTATCTGTAATTGAAATAACAGAAATTCCACTGCTTTGTAATGCTCTTAAAGCTGATTCTCTTCCTACACCAGGTCCTCTAACTATAATATTTGCAGTTTGAAAACCATATTCTTTTGCTTTTTCTACAGCATTTGTAGTAACTAATTGAGCAGCATATGGTGTAGATTTTCTTGAGCCTTTAAAACCCATCTTTCCAGATGAAGACCAAGCTATTACATTACCTTGTGTATCTGTTATAGATACAATTGTATTATTAAAAGTAGCTAATATATTTATAGTTCCAACAACTATATTTCTCTTTTTTTTATTACTAGCTGTATTCTTTTTTACTTTGTTATTTTCTTTTGCCATTTTTACCTCTTATTTCTTTTTAGCTGCTATTGTAATTCTCTTACCTCTCTTGGTTTTAGCATTATTATGAGTTCTTTGACCTCTTACAGGTAATTTTCTAACATGTCTAATTCCTCTGTAGCAACCTAAATCGATAAGTCTTTTAATATTATTATGAACTTTTCTTTTTAAATCACCTTCGACTAAACCAACTTTTCCAGAATTTTCTGTATCTGCTTCTGCTTGTTTATTTATAAGGTCCCTTACTTTATTTAAAGTTTCTTCACTTATTTCAGGAGTTCTTAATAATTTATCAATATGCAAAGTATCACAGATTTCCTCTGCCCTACTTCTACCTATACCATAAACATAAGTTAAGGCTATAACAAATCTTTTATTATTAGGTATATTTATTCCAGCTATTCTAGCCAATTTTCACCTCATTTATTTTATTAATATTAATTAAAATATTTTCTACATCTTGTTTTATTTCTTCTATAGTTTTTTGTGCATCTATAGAATAAATTAAATCTTTTTCATTATAGAAATTAATTATATCTTTAGACATTTTTTCATAAATATCTAATCTTTTGTTAATAGCTTCAAGATTTAAATCATCATTTCTAATATTGAATTCAGTAAAACCACACACATTACAAACACCATCAACTTTTGTATTGTTATAATATTTATTATATGTTTTTTTACAATTTTTACATTCAAATCGTCCAGATGTTCTCTTAAAAACTACATCTCTTGGAATGTCAAAATGTAAAACTCCATTAAGTTTTATATTTTTACTTTCCAAAAAATTTTCTAATTCAATGGCTTGTCCAATAGTTCTAGGAAAACCGTCAAGAATAAAACCATTTTTGCAATCTTCCTTATTTAACCTATTGCTTAAAATTTCAAACATTATCCTATCAGAAATTATTTCTCCTTTAGAAATAAGGCTATCAATTTTTTTACCAAGCTCATCTCCATCTTTTACTTTTTCTCTCAATAAATTACCTGTTGAAATTTCAGGGATATTATATTTTTGAGAAATAAAATCAGCTTGAGTTCCTTTTCCAGATCCAGCAGGACCCATCATAACTAATATTAACATATTACCTCACTCTGACCTTTCTTCTTTTGTTTACACTATTATATTTCTCTGAAAACACATAAGATTGAAATTGTGTTATCAAATCAATAACAGTACTAACAATAATCAATAAACTTGTTCCTCCAATGGCAATCTGAACCGAATATTTTTTAAATAAAATATCTGGTATTACACAAACAAAAACCAAATAGAGCGAACCTATAATCGTTAATTTATTTATTATGCTATCAAAATATTCAGCAGTACTATTTCCAGGTCTTATACCGGGAATAAAACAATTACTTTTCTTTAAATTATCTGCTAATTCAGTTGTATTAAATACTATTGAAGAATAGAAGAAACAGAAAAATACCACAAACACTGTAAAAAGTGAAGTATACAAAGCCCCTCCTCTTTGAACATAGCTAGATAATTTTTGAGCTAATTCAGCATTAAAAAATTGTAGTATAGCTAGTGGAAACATTAATATAGAACTAGCAAAAATTGGAGGAATTACACCAGATATATTAATTTTTAATGGAATATATGAATTATCATTATTTTTATTTTTAAACAAAAATCCTTTATTAGGATATTGAATTTTTACATTTCTTGCAGCTTTCTCAATGTAAACCACAAACATAATTAAAAACATAAAAAGTGCCATTAAAAAGAAAATAAATCCCCAAGAATGTGATCCATTTCTAGCTAATTGAAAAATATTCATAAAATTTCCAGGTAATTCTGCAACAATACCTACTGTTATTAAAATAGAAATTCCATTTCCTATTCCTTGATTAGTAATCTTATCACCTAACCACATCAAAAACATTGTACTTCCTAATAAACTTAAAATTGTAGTAAATAAAAATATTTTTGAAGTACTTATGAAAGCGGAATGTTCTAAATTTGAAAAAGCATAATATATACCTAAAGATTGAAAAAAACCCAATACCAAAGTTAAATACTTTGTGTATTGGTTTATTTTTTTTCGACCAACTTCGCCTTCTTTTCTTAAATCTTCGAGACTTTTATATATAGAAGTTAGTAATTGTATTATAATTGATGCTGTAATATATGGCATTATGTTTAGAGAAAAAATACTCATTCTTTGGAAAGCTCCACCAGAAAACATATTAACCATATCAAAAATTGAATTTGAACTATTATTAAAAAAATCACTTATTATCTTACTGTCAATACCAGGTAGAGGAATAAATGTCCCTACCCTGTATATTAACAATATAAATAAAGTAAATAAAATTCTCTTTTTTAATTCAGCACTCATTTGTTACCTATTTTAAATATTTAAATTTTTCAGCTTCTTTAGAAGTTTTATCAACTTCAATTTTAAAGTCAACATCTATTTCATCTTTTCCCATAATTAATTTTATTAAATCAGATGATTTTACAATTTTCTTCTCGATTAAAATTTCTTTAGTAATTGTTTCCATAGGATTTAAAGTTCCACTTGCAAATAAATCCAACAATATATCAGTAGTTAAAACTCTGTATTTTGTTTTAAATACACTGTTATTAAATCCTCTTTTTGGTATTCTCATGTACATAGGTGTTTGTCCACCTTCGTAACCTTTAATTGCAACACCACTTCTGGCTTTTTGACCTTTTACACCTCTACCAGAAGTTTTTCCTTTACCAGAACCAATACCTCGTCCTAATCTTTTTTTACCTTTGTTTGCAATCCTTGATAATTCATTTAACTTCATTACAATTACCTATTTTAAGTTAACTTTAACCAAATGAGAAACTTTAACAAGCATTCCATAAATTGATTTAGTGCATTTACATTTAGCTTTTGAACCAATTCCTCTTAAACCTAAACCTTTTATAGTTTCTTGTTGTCTTTTTGTTGTAGCAATAGTACTACCAACCTGCTCAACAATTATGTCTCTGTTTTCTAGTTCTTCAAATTTCATCAACATAATTATTCCTCACTATTATTTACTACTTTTTCTTTTTTATTTTCAGCATTAGCTTCATCTTTAATTTCCAAAGTATTATTTAAAATAACATTTCTTCTTTTTATGATTTCACTAACGTGTTTATCTCTTCTGTCAGCAACATTTTTCGGAGAATTCATTGCTTTTAAAGCCTCAAAAGTTGCCAAAATCATGTTATATGGATTATTAGTTCCTAATGATTTTGAAACTATATCTTGAATACCTAAACATTCGAAAACAGCACGCATAGGACCACCAGATATAATACCAGTTCCTGCAGGTGCTGGTCTCAAAACTACATGTCCGCAACCATATTTACCTTCACAATCATGGTGTATTGTTCTAGCTTCTTTTAATGGTACTTTAATCATTGCTTTTTTAGCACTTTCTAATGCTTTATTCCTAGCATCAGTTATTTCTCTTGCTTTTCCTGTTCCATAGCCTACCCTTCCTTTACCATCGCCTACTACAACCAGTGCAGCAAAAGATAGTTTTTTTCCTCCAGTAATGGTCTTTGAAACTTTATTTATGCAAATCAATTTTTCAACTAGATTTACTATTTCTTTATTATTCTTATACATCAATATCTACCATTTATTTTATATTAAAAATCTAAACCGTTTTCTCTAGCTGCGTCAGCCAGTGCTTTTACTCTTCCAATATACAAATATGGACCTTTATTGAAGGTAATTTGAACTATATTTTGTTCTTTAGCTCTTTCAGCTATTCCTTTACCAACAATTGACGCAATCTCTATACCAGTTTTTCCAGTTATAGAATCAATAATATCTTTACTTTTTGATGAAAAAGACATTAAAACTTTTCCATTTACATCAACTATTTGAGCATAAATGTTTTTATTACTTTTGTAAACGCTTAAAATAGGTCTATTACTTTTATTATTAGCTTTTACCCTATAAGCATTTCTTTTTCTTCTTCTTTCTAATAATTCTACTTTCATATCCCTACCTATTTCTTTTTACCTTCTTTTCTCAAGATTTCTTGTCCTTGATATTTAATACCTTTACCTTTATATGGTTCAGGTTTTCTCAAAGAAATAATTCTTGAAGCCAAAGTTCCAATAATTTCTTTATCATCACCTTCTATGTGAATTAAATTAGGTTTATCAGGAGTTATTTTTACATTTTCTGGAATTTTAATAGCTATATCGTGACTATAACCTAAAGTTAAAATTAAATAATCCTTAACTACAGCAGATTTATAACCAACACCGTTATATTCCAACGTAATTTTAAAACCTTCAGCTAAACCTTTTACTATATTATGTAAATTACTTCTATGAAGTCCTGAAAATTTCACACTTTCAGAATCATTTTCTATTTCTTTTACAATTAATTCTTTATTTTCAAAAACAACTTCAACTTTATTTCCAAAGTCATAAGTTTTTTCTTTATTACCCTTTTTTAGAGTTACAACTGAACCAGTTATATCAACTTTTATATCATCTGCAACTTTAATCGGCAATTTTCCTATTCTACTAGTCATAATTCTCCAATTAAAATATTTTTAATAACAATTCGCCACCAACATTTAAGTGTTTAGCATCATAATCAGTTATAATCCCTTTTGGAGTAGATAAAATAACAACTCCCAAACCATTATAAACAACAGGAATATCTTCTACTTTAGAATAAACTCTTCTACCAGGTTTAGAAATTACTTCAATGTCTTTTATAACAGGTTGCAAACCATTGTAAGCCAGTGAAATTTCAATAATATCAAAACTTCCATTATCTTCAACTTCAAAATCTTTTATAAAGCCATCTTTTTTTAAAATCTCCAAAATACCAAGTTTCAATTTAGAACTAGGTGTAATAACTTTCTCTTTTCTAGCCATTTGTCCATTTTTGAGACAAGTAACTAATTGAGACACTGCATGATTCATCATATTTTTTACCAACTTGATTTTTTTAAGCCCGGAATTTTTCCCCAAGATGCTAATTCTCTTATCATAATCCTACATATTCCTAAATGTCTATGATAAGCTCTTGGTCTTCCTGTTAAAGCACATCTATTTCTATATCTTACCTTTGAAGAATTTCTTGGAAGTTCTGACAATTTAATCATAGCCTTTACCCTTTCTTCAGCAGGTAAACTAACATCTTCTGATGTTTTCTTTAATTCAGCTCTTTTTGAAGCATATTGCTCAATTTTTGCTTTTCTCTTTTTATTTTTATCTATTGCACTTACTTTTGCCATATTCTTTCTCTCTTATTTTAAAGGAAATTTCATTTCTAATAATAATGCCTTACATTCATCTATTGTTTTAGCATTACTTACTACATTAATATTCATACCCAAGATTTTATAAGCTTTATCTAGGTCTACTTCTGGAAAAATAGTATGCTCTTTGATACCAAAACTATAATGTCCACTTTGATTAAAATTCTTACTAGATAAACCTCTAAAGTCTTTTATTCTTGGTAAAGCTATATAAATGAGTTTATCGAGAAAATTATACATCCTTTCACCTCTCAATGTAACTCTACAAGCTATTGGATTTCCTTCCCTTAATTTAAAACTTGCTACAGATTTTCTAGCATTTATTAATACAGCCTTTTGTCCTGCTATATTAGATAATTGTTCAACTACATATTTTAAAAAATTGTTATCAGCATCAGCGGTTTTAAAAGCTATATTTAAAGTAACTTTTTCCAATTTAGGAATTTCAAGTTCATTTTTATAGCCAAACTTTTCTTTTAAA
Source organism: uncultured Rickettsiales bacterium (assembly GCA_951801155.1). Taxonomy (GTDB): domain Bacteria; phylum Pseudomonadota; class Alphaproteobacteria; order Rickettsiales; family UBA1997; genus CATOJU01. The sequence continues at coordinate 16,325 of CATOLK010000003.1, forward strand.
TTCTTTTTGATAACTGCCTGATATAGTTCTTTTAAATGAGACATATTAGTTACCTACCTTATTTCCAGTTTTTTTAAAAATTCTAATTTTCTTTCCATCTTCAATTTTAAACCCAACTTTTGCTGGTTTTCCATTTTCAATCAAAGAAACATTAGAAACATCAATTGGTTTTTCAACACTTATTATCTGTCCTGGAGTATTCATTGTAGGCTTTTTATGTTTTTTAACAATATTAATACCAGCAACGACAACTTTATTATCTTTTGGACTTACAGATAGCACTTCACCTGTTTTATTTTTATCTTTACCAGTTAATATAATTACTTTGTCACCTTTTTTAATTTTGTTTGCCATTATAATACCTCCGGTGCTAACGATAATATTTTTGTAAAATTGCCATTTCTTAATTCTCTGGCTACTGGACCAAAAACCCTGGTTCCTACTGGAGTTCCATCTTTATTTACCAATACAATCGCATTGTCATCAAATCTAATAGTGCTTCCATCTTGTCTTTGTATTTCCTTTTTAGTTCTTACAATAACACCTCTGGCAACATCACCTTTTTTGACTTTACCACCAGGAATAGCACTTGTAATAGAAACTACAACTACATCGGCTATACCTGTAATCATATGATTTGAACCACCTAGTACTTTAATACATCTTGCTGATTTAGCCCCAGAATTATCTGCAATAGCTAAACTCGTTTCCATTTGTATCATTTATTCACCCTCCTTATTAACAACAATCCAAGTTTTTCTTTTGGAAATTGGTCTTGAAGATTTAATAAAAACTTCATCACCAACTTTTACTGAATTATTTTCATCATGTATCATATATTTTTTAGATACTTTAATATATTTTTTGTAAACAGGGTGTTGTTTTAAGTAAGAAGATTCACCAACTATGGTTTTATCCCCAGCTTTCTTTATTATTTTAACTTTTATACTATTTTGAGCCATTACTTATCCTGTTTATTTAATTTAGTAAATAATCTAGCTATAACTTTTCTTGTTTTTTTAAAAATTGAAGTATCTTTTACTTCTCCACTAGATTTCTTAATTCTTAAAGAAAGTAGCTTTTTCTTTGAATCTAAAATTTCATTTCTAATATTTTTTTTTTCTTCGTTCATTATTTACTCCCTTCTTTAATCTTTAATATCAACAAGTTCAACAAATTTTGTTTGAAATGGAATTTTAGTTCCTGCTTTCCTCAAAGCCTCAGCAGCAATCTCTTTTGAAACCCCATCTAATTCAAACAATATTAAACCTGGTCTTACTTGACACATCCAATAGTCAACGGAACCCTTTCCGCCTCCCATTCTCACACCTAGAGCTTTACTTGTAACAGGAATATGTGGAAATACTCTTATCCACAATTTTCCAGTTCTTTTCATAGTTCTAGTTATACATCTTCGCGCTGCTTCTATCTGATTAGATTTAAGCCTACCAGCATTCAGAGCTTTCAAAGCATAACTTCCAAAGCTTATTGTTGAGCCAGAATTAGCAACGCCACATATTCTTTTTCCACCTTTCTGAAAACTTCTATACTTTGTCTTTTTAGGCAATAACATTTTTTTAAACCTTTTTTAAACTTTTAAATAATATATATTATAAGTATTAATTTTTAAATAATTAAAGTCAATATTTATTTATGTAAACCAAATTATTTTTTATAAATCCAAACTTTAATACCTATAATACCATAACTACATAAAGCCTCAACATGTGCATAATCAACATTTGCTCTTAATGTGTGCAATGGAATCGAACCTTCTTTATAAGTTTCAGATCTTGCTATATCAACACCATTTAATCTTCCAGATGCTGTAATTTTTACACCTAAAGCTCCATATTTCATAACATTTTGCAAAGCTTTTTTAACTGCTCTTTTGAAAACTACCCTGTTTTCAATTTGTTTTGCAATTCCTTGTCCTACCAATTCTGCATCCAAATCTGGTTTTTCTACTTCAACTATTTTAATAGAAACATCTTTTTCGCCAAGTTCTTTTTGAATATAAGTTCTGATTTTTTCAATATCAGCACCTTTTTTACCAATAATTACACCTGGTTTAGAAGTTTTTATAAGAACATTAACATGCTCACCAGTTCTTTCTACAACAACTCTTGCTATTGAACAGTTCTTAAAATTCTTTACAATATAATTTTGTATTTGTAAATCTTTGATGAAATTTTCTCTATAGTTATTATCATCATACCAAACAGAAGACCAGTTATTATTTAAATTTATTCTGAATCCTACTGGATTAACTTTCTGTCCCATACTATTCCTCCACTTCTGTTAAAATGATTCTAAGATTGCAAAACGGCTTAAGAATTCTGTTTCCTCTTCCTCTTGCTCTTGCTCTAAACCTTTTCATAACAAAGGCTTTTCCGGAATCAATTCTATGTATAATTAACTTATCTATATCCATACCGTGATTGTTTTCGGCATTCATCATAGCTGATTTTAATAAATCTCTAACAGCTTTTGCTGATTTCAAATTACAAAAATCTAATTGCATCATAGCTTTTTCAACCGGAAGCCCTGCGATAGCCCTTGTAATTTTATTTAATTTAATAGGACTAACTAGTAAACTTTTCAAATAAGCTTGTGCAAATTTTTTTTCACTCATATATTTCACCTATTATTATTTCTTCTTTGTATCTGCTTTTTTGTTTCCAGCGTGACCGTGGAAAGTTCTTGTGGGTGAAAATTCACCAAACTTATGTCCTACCATATCTTCACTAACTAATACTGAAACAAATTTTTTGCCATTATAAACTGCAAAAGTCAAACCTACAAATTGTGGTAAAATTGTTGACCTTCTTGACCAAGTTTTTATTATTGGTTTTTTTGGGTCTTCACTTGCTACTTTTGCTTTCTTAATTAAATATCCATCAACAAACGGAATTTTCCAAGCTGATCGTGTCATACTCTACCTCTTATTTTTTATGTCGACTTTTAACAATAAATTTATTAGTTGGATTACTCTTCTTTCGAGTTCTTCCACCTTTTGCACATACACCAGTTGGAGAAGTTGGAATTCTTCCACCTCTTGTTCTACCACCATGTGGATGGTCTACTGGGTTCATTGATTCACCTCTTACACTAGGTCTCTTACCAAGCCATCTATTTCTTCCAGCTTTACCAAGCTTTTGGTTTTTCTTATCTTGATTACTTACAGTTCCTAAAGTGGCTAAACATTCCAATGGAAACATTCTTGTTTCACCTGATTGTAACCTAACTATTGCATAACCATTATCTTTACCAGCTAATTGTGCAAACATACCTGCACTTCTAACTATTCTAGCACCAGCACCCGGTTTAATTTCTATATTATGAATCAAAGAACCTATTGGCATAACAGCTAATGGCATTGCATTTCCAGGTTTTACATCAAGTAATTTTTTAGAAGAAATAACTTTATCACCAACTTTTAAACCTTCTGGGCAAATTATATAAGAAAAAATACCATCCTCATATTTAATCAAAGCAATAAATGCTGATCTATTTGGATCATACTCTATCCTTTCAACAGTTGCTGGAATATCAAACTTATTTCTTTTAAAATCAATAATTCTATAAGCTTGTTTATGTCCACCGCCTCTTCTTCTTACAGTAATTTGTCCCATATTATTTCTACCGGCTTTACTATTTTTTGAAATAGTTAACATTTTTAAAGGACTACCTTTCCACAATCCTTCTCTATTTATTAATTTTAAACCTCTGGTAGAAGAATTAATAGGTTTGTACTCTTTTATAGCCATATCTATTTACCCTCTAATTTTGCAAAATTAATTTCTTGTCCTTTTTTAAGACTAACAATGGCTTTTTTAGTAGATTTTCTTCTACCAACAGTTCCTTTATACTTCTTTCTTTTACCATCGTTATTAATTATATTAACTTTTTCAACTGCAACTTCAAAAATAGTTTCTATTGAAGATTTGATATCTTCTTTTCCAGCTGTATTTAAAACGATAAAACTATATTTACCATTAACTGCTTGAGCACTTGTTTTTTCAGTTGTTATTGGAGAAACTAATATATCATAAAATTTACCTAAACTCATTATAATACCTCTTTAAGTTTATTCAAAGATTTTCTATCCAACAATAAATAATCATAGCGTAGAATATCATATACATTTAAGGCATCACTAACTATACTTTTGTAATTAAATAAATTTCTCAAAGATAATCTAAAGTTATTGTAATCTTCTTGACAAGCAACCAAAGCTTTAGCAATACCCTTATCATTAAGTTTTTTATTTAATTTATTAGTGCTTATATCCAAATTCTCCATACCTTCTATTAAAATTAGTTTTTCACCTCTAATTTTATCTCTTAAAACAAAACTCAAAGCTTTTTTAACTATTTTTTTAGGAATAGAAAAACTATAATCTCTCTGTTGAGGACCAAAACAAGTTCTACCACCTACAAACTGTACAGCTCTTTTAGAACCATGTCGAGCTCCACCACTTCCTTTTTGTCTAACAATTTTCCTAGTTGAACCGGAAACTTCACTCATTAACTTTGTTTTTGCAGTTCCCAATCTTCTTTTTGCCAATTGCCATTTTACAACATAAGGAACACATTTTTCACCTTCGTTAGTGTCAAAATCAACACCATCAATATCTTCGAAGGTTTCGTTCAAATTATCTAAATTTAAAACTGTTACTTTCATAATGTCCTCTATATATTTGATTCTTTAATAATTAAATTAGAACCTTTACAACCAGGAACAGCACCTTTTATACAAATAACATTATCATCATTTTCTATAGAAACGATTACTAAATTTTTTACTGTTACTTGTTCATTACCCATTTGACCAGGCATCTTTTTACCCTTAAAAACTCTACCTTCTTGTCTTCTATTACCAGTTCCACCTAAAGACCTATGAGAAACAGAAACACCGTGAGCTGCTTCTAAACCACCAAAATGATGTCTTTTCATAGCACCAGCAAAACCTTTACCTTTAGAAATACCTGTTACATCAATATAATCACCTTGTTTAAATTGATTTAAACCAATTATATCTCCAACAGAAAATTCCTTTTCTTTACCAACCTTAAAAGTTTTCATATTATCATAAGCTTCGAGATTTTTCTTTTTATAGTATCCCAAAACAGATTTATTAATTCTCTTTTCAGTTTTTTTATCTTGTCCGTAGGATAAAGTTATGTGATTAAATTCTCTATTGTCGTACTTTTTAAAATCACTTACTAATCCTTCATAGACTTTCACCAAAGTTACAGGAACAACTTTACCGTTTTCTAGGTAAATTCTACTCATTCCTAATTTTTTACCAATTACTGCTGTCATTATTCATTACCTCCATTTAGAGAAATTTTTATATTTACACCAGCTGATAAATTCAATTTCATTAGAGCCTCAACTGTTTGTGGAGTAGGAATTATTATCAATAATTTTTTTAAAGATTTAATTTCATATTGTTCCATACTTCTTTTATAAATATGTGGAGACCTTATTACTGTGAATTTTTTTGTTTTTGTTGGAAGTGGTATAGGACCTACAACAGTTGCCCCAGTTCTTTTAACTGTTCCCACTATTTCCTGTACTGCTTGATTTAGAATGTTTATATCATAAGCTTTCAAAACAATTCTAATTCCTTCTTTTTCTTTCATTGTCTCTTTTTTGTTTTTTAATTTATAACATCAGGTTAATAACCATTAATATAACATCGAAATGAGAGGTTCATTTCTGAACATCACTATTAAGACTTTCTTAGTATAGAATATATTTTTGTTAATGTCAACAAAAAATTGTTAAATTTTGTAAAAAAAATGTATATTTTTGTTGTAAAATATTGTAAATTTTGAATTTTTTCAATTTGTTTAAGATAAAAATGATACAAAATATTTTTTATCTAAATATATCATTTTTTAACAAATATCTAATATAAAAGCTATTATTCAATAATTTTAGATTTATTGGTAATTTATACTCATAATATTTGATGTCAAAAATCTCGAAAAATCTTTATATACTTTATATAATAGACCTCTTGCATAAAAAAATATTCAAATATCAATAATATTTGAATATTTTTAAATTTATTTATTTTTATGATT
>CATOLK010000004.1 GCA_951801155.1 uncultured Rickettsiales bacterium
AATGATAAGTTTAATGTAGGGCTTGTGAATAGTTATGCAGAAAAACAAATGTTTTATAGTGTAAGCGGTGAAGGTAGTTTTGTAAATAGAATGAAAATAAGAACTTCCAGTAGAAATAATTTGAATGATAGCCTTATCGCTATAAAATATGATAATAATAGAAAAATATTCAATAAAATTATTGAAAAATTACCTTTATTTAGAATTAATAATTGTTCAATTTTGGATACTTGTAGTACAGCGTGTGGTAAATATGATTGTAATATAATACTGGATGGAATTAAAGAAGAGTTAGAAATTGGTGAATTATTTGTTAGAGAAAGTGGTGGTTTAAGTTATTATTTAAATGAAGAAAAAACTAATTGTATTTATAGTAATTCACTGATTTTGAATGAAATTAAAAAAATGTTTAACAAATAAATCGATATGGAAGAAAGTGGTTGGCTAAATATTAATAAACCAAAAAATTGGCAATCTACTAAAGTGGTTTCAATTATTAAAAAAATTACAAAAGCAAAAAAAGTAGGACATGGAGGTACACTCGATATGTTAGCAAACGGTGTACTTCCAGTCTGCATTAATAAAGCCACTAAACAAGTTGAAAGTATGATGGATCATGAAAAAAGATATTTATTTCATTTGACTTTTGGAGAATTAAGGACAACTAATGATGCCGAAGGTGATATAATTGAAAAAAATGATTTTATACCTAATTTAGAAATTGTTAAGAGTATTTTGAATAGTTTTATAGGAATAATAAAACAAATTCCACCAGTATATTCTGCAATAAAGATAAATGGTAAAAGAGCTAGTGATTTAGTTAGAAATGGTAGAAATGTAGAGCTTAAAGCAAGAGATATTTTAATAAAAAATATTAAAATTAATGGTTTTATTAATGATAATACTATAGAATTTGTAGTTGATTGTGGTAGAGGTTGTTATATAAGAAGTTTAGGAGTTGATATTGCAAAGGCTGTTGGCGCAATTGGTTATATTTCTAAAATAGAAAGACAAAAAGTTGGAAATTTTTTATTGGAAGATTCTCTAAATATTGAAGAAAATTTTGATTTGGAAAAAATAAAGAAAAACTTAATTATCTTGTAATTTATAATTTAAAACATAATTAAAATTTTATATAAAAAATCAAAAGAGTCACCTATTAAACCTAAATTTTACTAGAAAAATAATTTACATTTCAAATAAATTAAATCATACCCATTGTTTCTTTTATTATCGTTAGCAAAAATAGTTAAATCATCTATAAAATGCTCTTTAATTCTTGAATATTGTAAGGTCGTTTTTAAAAAATCTGTAGGTATCCAACTAAAAGCAATGGAAAACTCTTTATATTTTCCATAATCAAATATTTTATTTGATTTTCTATCCTGCAAATCAGTTATAGCAAATCTAAAAGCAGTTTCAAAAGCTCCAAACCCTCCAATATCAATAGGATTATTTACTCTTACTTTTCCAAAAGCGCCCTCCTTATATTCTATAGTTTCACCAGTTAAAAGAAAACTAGTTTGTATATAATAATTTGATACTCCAAATTTTTCTTTATAATCAATGGCTGCTGGAGTTAAAAAACTTTTTGTATATTCAGCTTGCAAATTAAACCAATCAAAATTTAAAGCAAAATCTACATTAATATGTTCAACTTGTTTAAAATCATACTTTAAATTTAAATTATTATCAGATTTGTTAGGAACTTTACGCTCTTTATTATGATTTGTAACACCGTTTAAGTAATTAGCTCCTACATGAATAACATCATTTTCTTCTTTATATGGATTAAAATATGTTTTAAAACTAAATATGTTTTTATTTATTCTATCTATATCATCATTGTAAGCGTTACCATAAACACCACTAAAAATACCAAAATTATCATTTATATATTTTATTTTTAACCCAATTCCATTATCAAAAAGAAAATTTCCAATGTTATAATATTTAGTTGTATCAGTTAATTGATAGCTATTACCATTATCTTCATTTTCCATGGATAAAGGAATATAAATTTGACCTATACTTGCAGTTATTTCTGGAGATAATTTGTAATCTAAATAAATACTATCAACTTTCATACCGTAATTAGACCATTTTAATGTAAAATTAAAAACACTTTCCATAGATAACTGTTGCTTTATACCAAATTTCAAATTTTTTACTTTTATATTATCAAAATCTTCTACTCCATTACTTCCGGTTAATAGATAGTTATTGTTTCCTTTATTATTTGAATGTAAAAATTCAAAATGTAACTTGCCAAAAAATTCAGTATTATTTAAAAAACTTTCTCTAACTATATTATTTTTGCTAAATTCTAATTCTTTTTTTAAATTAGCAATATCTTTCTCAAGTCTTAAAATATCTTTATCTGTTGGAATAGCATATATATATGTTGTATACAAAAAAAATATACTAAAAAATATAAATAATTTTTTCATATTTTGTAAAAAAGAGTTAATTTATTTATTAAATAAACTACTAAAAAATAAAAAGCAAATTTTTATAATTTTATTGTTTTTTATAAAATAATTGTACTTTATTAAATATATTTTTGAAAAAATTTAATATTTAAAATTATTTTTTATATTAAAAACAGTCCTAAGGAAAAGGCACAACAAATAAAAGTAAAAATCCACATTGAAAAAACTATTTTATTTTCGCTCCAACCACATTTTTCCAAATGATGATGAAATGGAGCCATTTTAAAAATTCTTTTACCTTTTGTTAATTTAAAATAAGCAATTTGTATAATGGTAGATGATATTTCAAATATAAATAAAAATGACATTATTCCATATAATATTTCAATTTTCAATAATATTGAAATATAACATAAAACTGCTCCGATCATAAGACTTCCAACATCTCCCATAAATATTTTTGCTGGATGATGATTATATATCATAAATGTACTAAAAATTGTTATAATTAATATTAAAATAATTAATATATTGTATAACAAATCATAACTTGGTTGAATTATATATAAAGAATGATAATTATTCATTAACAATAAAGTTATTATAAATAACGTAGTTGAAATTATAATAATTGGAACAGATAAAAGACCATCAAGACCATCCGTAATATTTGCAGCATTTGAAGAACCGCATATTATAAAAGTATAAAAAGTTAATATTAAATTTCCCAAAGGAATTTCTACATCAAATAAAGGTAATATAACTCCAGAATTTAAATATTCATAATTAGAATAACCTAAATAAAGCATACAAATAGAAGTTATTAATAATTGCAATATTAATTTTTTTGAACCTTGAAAACCCTTTGTATTATTAAAAAAAACTTTTATTAAATCATCTAATAAACCTATAATTGAAAAAGTAAATATTAAACAAATCGTAATTAAAATACTTGATAATTTCAAATTGCAAAAAAGTAATATTCCTATTATTAAAGATATAGATATTATTGCTCCTCCCATGGTTGGGGTTTTTGCTTTTGTTATCAGATGGTTGGTTGGACCTTCTTCCCTTATTGGTTGAAATTTATTGTGTTTTTTTAATAAAATTATAAAATATTTTATTCCATAAAAACTAAATAAAAAAGAAAAAGAAAAATAAACTAAAAAGTTTATCAATCCAAGATTTAAAAAGTTATAAAACATTAAAAAGTATTATTTATTAATAATAATTATTAATTCATATTTTTTTAAAAAATCAATATTTAATTTTTTACTAAAATTTATTTTTTCTACAACATACCATAAATAGTAACATTAAAATATTAATATACATATATAAGATATTATACATAAACATTATATATTTATATATACTATTAAAGTAATTAAAAAACTACAAAAAAAATATATTTTTCTATAAAATCAGATCTTAATTCAAAATACTTAAAACTTTTAAATGAAAACGATCATTTAGAAAGAATAGTTGTCTACTGATATAAAAAATAGAACTATTTGTTAAAAAATAACTTTTTAAAAATACCACTAAAAACCTAAAGAATATATGGATTTTCAATTTCAAATTTTTTTAATACTTCAATTTCAATACCTTCCATCTCTTCCATATCTTTTTCTTCAATATGATCATAACCAAATAAATGCAATAAGCTATGTATTATCAAATGGATTAAATGATTTCTAAAAATTTTATTTTGTTCTAAAGCTTCTTTTTCTATTGTTTCAAAAGATAGAACTATATCTCCTAAAACAATATAATCCTCAAATTTTATAATATTAAAAAATTCTTTTTCGTATAAAGGAAAGGATAATACATTGGTACTTTTATCAATGTTTCTAAATTGTTTGTTTAATTTTTGAATATTTTTATCATTTGTAAACGTTACTGATATTTCGATAGTTTTTTTAGGTAAAATTCCAAAATTTAAAATATCTATAGTTTTATTAAAAATATTTTTTATAAAACTTGTAATTTCAGTTTTTTGTAAATACTTCAACCAATTTTTATCTTCTATATAATAATTTATTTTTATCATTTTTTACCATTTTATTAAAGTACTACCCCAAGTCATTCCGCCCCCTATTCCTTCTAAAGCAATTAAATCACCTTTTTTAATTCTATTATTTTGAACAGCATAGTTTAAAGCTAATGGAATTGAGGCAGCTGATGTATTTGCATGTAATGCAACTGTACTTATAATTTTTTCTGAACTTAAATTTAATTTTTTTCCTACAGCTTCAATAATTCTTTGGTTTGCCTGATGTGGTATTAATAAATCTATATTTTCAGTACTTAAACCAACCTTTTCAAGTGTTTCCAAAATACAAGAATATAATTTATTTACAGCTATTTTAAAAACTTCTTTCCCTTCCATTTCTATAAAACCAATTTCTCTATTAAACGAAACACCACCGCTAGTTTTTAAAATATTAAAATATTGTCCATTACTATGAAGACTTGAAGCCAAAATACCTTCAGTTTTATTTTCTGTGGCTTGGAGAATTACAGCCCCTGCCCCATCTCCAAATAAAACACATGTTGTTCTATCTTCCCAATTTACTATCCTTGAAAGTGTTTCTGACCCGACAACTATCACATTCTTAGCTTTTAAACTTTTTATTAATGAATCAGCTAAATCTAAAGCATAAATAAATCCACAGCATACAGCTTGTATATCAAAAGAAAAACAATTTTCTTTTATTCCTAATTTATTTTGTAAAATTGTCGCAGTTGATGGAAAAGTTCTGTCTGGAGTTGTTGTTGCTACAATAATAGTATCTATATCATCTATACTTAAATTCGCATTATTTATAGCTTTTTTAGCAGCCTCAAATGCTAAATCAGATGTTAATTCACCATCGTTGGCAATATGTCTTTCTTTAATCCCTGTTCTTTCGGTTATCCAAGTATCACTTGTTTCTACAAGTAATTCCATATATTTATTATCATATATCTTATTTGGTAAATAACCCCCTACTCCAATAATTTTTGAATTTGGCATTTTTATATAAATTTATTGATTATTTTCTATTTCTATTTCTGCTTCATTAAGAATATTTATGATTTTTTCATTAATATTTCCTTTTATAAGTTTTAATGTATTTTCTATAGCACAACAAAAAGCTTGTCCATTAGCATTTCCGTGACTTTTTACAGAAATTCCATTCAATCCTATAAATAAAGCTCCGTTATAGTTATCAGGATTCATTTTTTTCTTAAATTTTTTAAGAGAATTAAATAAAAATATTGAACCTATAATAGTTAAAATAGAATGTTTTAACATATTCTTAATATTAGATGTTAGAAATTTTACAGTTCCTTCAATTGTTTTTAAAGCAACGTTTCCAGTAAAACCATCTGTAACTATAACATCTACAATATTTCTAAAAATATCGTTACCTTCAACAAAGCCATAAAAGCTATCTTTTAGAGGACTTTCTTTTAACATAACGGCTGTATGTTTTACAACATCATTACCTTTTAAATCTTCGGAACCAACATTCAACAAACCAATTCTTGGTGTCTCCTTTCCTACCATTGCACTATAATAAATACTTCCCATAAGTGCAAATTGGTATAAGTTTTCTGAAGTGCAATCTATATTTGCTCCCATATCCAATAATGCAACACTAGCCCCATTTTGTACTGGCATAGTTTGTATTAAGGCTGGTCTATCGACATTAGGTAAAGTTCTTAATAATAGTTTTGAAATAGCCATAAGAGCACCTGTATTTCCTGCAGATATACAGGCATTAGCTCTTTTTTCCTTAACCGATTCTATAGCTAACCACATACTCGAATCTTTTCCACGTCTTACAGCAATGGATGGCTTTTCTTCACTAGATATCTTTTTATCTGTATGAACTATATCATAATAAATTGTTTCTTTTTTATACTTTCTTAATTCTTTTTCTATTAATTCAGAATTACCAAACAGTAAAAATTTTATATTATCTTTCAAATGTTTGTTTTTTTTAAAAAATATCGCCATACCTTCTATAATTGCCGAAGGAGAATTATCTCCTCCAAAACAATCTAGTGAAATCACAATCTCATCATTTAATTTCATTATATTTATATGTAATTGCTATAAAATAAAATAATAAAGTTATTCTTCTACTACTGTAGCCTCTTCTTTATTATATTCAGTTTCTTCAACTTTTTTCTTTTCTTCTACAACTTTTCTACCATTGTAAAAACCATCTTTTGAAATATGGTGTGGTAATTGATACTCACCTGTGTCCTTATTAATTATAACATTAGGCATTTTTGCCTTATAAGTTCCGTTTCCACCTCTTCTCAATCCTCTCTTTGATGGTGAAGTTTTTTTCTTTGGTACTGCCATGTTTTCCCTTGTTTGTTACTATTTATTAAAATACATGAGTAATATTTTATATTATAAATTTAATTTTTCAATAATCAATAGTGTGTTTTAAATAATTTTTGAAAAAACACTACTTAAAAATTTATAAATAAACTTTCTATATAAAAATTTACTTATTTATCAATGCTATTAAAATAATTAAAAATTACAAAATATAATTTTCACAAAATTTCAAATCTTACTTCAAAATAATGAGTATATATAGAAATAACATTTTTAGATAAAAAAATTAAAAATAAACAAAAAAATTATATTAATTAAAAAAGCGAAATTAAAATCAATAAATGATGGTCAAAAACTTTTTAATTTATAATATTTGTTTAGTAACGCATTTAAAATATTGACTTATTAAATCATACTCATATTATAATTATTAATTAATAATTAATTATGGAGATAAAAATAATGGATCATAAAAATAATTTTAAAAAAGCCCTTAATTATTTCAAAAATCTAACAGATACATCAGAAAATAACGTTAGTAAAACAGAACATAAAGATAAAAATATTCAAACAATAAAAAATAATAGTAATTTTAAAAAAAAACTTGATTTTTTTCAAAATCTAACAGCACCAAAAAACAATACTGATATAGCAAATTATAAGAATAAAAATATTTTGATAATAAAAAGAGATAACAATTTTAAAGATACACTTGATTTTTTTAAAAAATTGACAGATATGCAAAAAAATAATGTCAGTATAGAAAAATTAAATCATAAAGTTGTTAAAAATATAGATAAAAATGTAGTCAATAAACCCATTACTAAACAGGTAGAAAAACAATTAAATGAAAATCTAAAAAATATATCAAAAAAAATTGAAAAAAATGTTATCAATACAATAGATTACAAAAATAATAAAAATATTAATAAAAAAACAAATAATAAAATTGTAACTAAACAATTAAATCATATTAACGATATTCAATTAAGTAAACAACAGAATAATAAAGTTATTATTAATAATGAAAATGTTAAAAAAGTTCAAAAAAAATTTGATGAATTATCTATAGATGATAATTTACAACCACAAGAAAAAAATAGCTTTGAATTTGTAATAAAAAAATCATTTAAATTTTTATGCGAAAAAAATGATATCAATGGAATTATTAGTATTATTCTTTCAAAGAATAATAGAAATATATTAATTGATAAAAGTGATAATAATTTTTTTAGTGAAATAATTTGTAAAAATGGTATAGAATTAATAAAACAAGTAATACTCGATAAAAGAATAAGTAGTAATGGACTAGAATTATTAATTTTAAAAGAATTATTTAAATTTGTAAATAAAAAAGAGAATATACATTTTTTTGATGAATTAATTAATGATAAAAAAATAGAAAAATTAATACTTAATAATCTTCTGGAAGATAATGATCAAAATATTGATAAGTTATTTGTTTATACATTTTTAAATAATTTTGAAAATATAGCTGTAAAAATGTTAACAAATAAAAATATAAAAGAAAAATTGCTCAATGAACAAATGGAAATAAAATCGCAAGATATAAAAGAAAAACCACCAATGACAACAATAGATAAAGGAATTGATACTTGGATTGCAGTATCTAAAATTCGTAGAATAATGTTAAATCCAAATATAATTAATATAATATCAAGTGATAATTCTTTTATTTCTAAAATACAACCTGATGTTTTAAAAGAATTAATTAATACAAGTTGTCTTTCTGCATTATCTGAATTTGATAATTATAAAAAAGTAAGTTTTAATTTTTTAAATAGTAAAATAGTTGAAGAAAAGCTTGATGAAATATTTTCTATTATTATTTCTAGTTTAAATGTTAGACTTGATATATATTTGAATAATGATAAATATAATAATATTTCTAATAATTGTAAAAAGGATTTAGATATAATTATAAAATTTCTTGAACAAATATTCAATAGTGAATCAAAAATAAAAAAAATATCAAATATTTTTCGTATAGATGCAGTTGTTAAATTATTAACAATTTTATATGAAGCAAAAAATAATATATATAACAATGAAATAAAAAAATTAATTAATATTGTTATAAATAATGATTATATAAAAAATCATAAAAAGGATATTTTAGTACAGACTTTAAGTAAAGCCTATGATAAAAACTTAAAAAAAACAATTGAAGAACTAGAAAAAGATGAGTTTGTAATAAATAATAAGATGGAAATTTATTCAGAAGTTCTAGAAAAAGCTTGTTTATTAGATCATAAAGAAACAGTTAAAAAAATAACAGAAAACAGTGAAATTATAGATATTATAATAAAATATAATGATAATAATCTGGACAAAAACATAATAGATAAATGCTTCAATAATGCTAGTAATATTGGTGATAGAACAGATTCTTCTTTAGTATTAAAGTTATTGTTAGAAAATGAAAAAATAAAAAATAGAATAATAAATAACACTGATAATATAAAAATTTTTATAAAAAATACATTTTTCAATACTTTTCTTACTAAAGAAAGTCAACTTTCTGAACAGGATTTAAGATTGTCTTCTATATTTATTAAAAATATAAAAAATGAACAAAAATTAGATATAAAAGAAAGTGAATATAAAATATTTAAACAAAATATTAAAAAATTCATCAATATATTGATTCAAGAAAAAAAAATTAATAAACATATTAATAAAGATATTAATAAAATGAAAAAAAAGGATTGGAATAAAAAAAGTTATTTTGAAAAAATTATATCAACTTTCAATATAATAGAAAACAGTTTAAATCAAAAAAAAATTTAATAACTATTAAGTTATTAAATTTCACAAAAATGTAAATTTAAAATTACAATTTTATTTTTTTATTTTTACTTTTTTTATTAATCTAGTAACACTATTTTATATATAGTTAATGACTGATATAGATTTAAACGCAAAATTTCTTTTTATTCATTCTAAATCACTGCATAAAAAATAAAAATAATGGCGACTATTCAAACTCCATTATTATATCATTAACATTTACCAAATCATCCTTATTTTTACAAACTTTTTTAATTTTTACATCAAATTCAGTCCTAATCACGTTTTCCATTTTCATAGCTTCTATAGAACACAATTCCGAACCAGCAATTACAAAATCACCCTCGGCAACCCTTATCCTAACAATTTTTCCAGTAATAGGAGATTTTAATTTTTTTGGAGCTTTATTTTTTTCTGCTACTGGCATAAATTGTTCTAATTCTGATATTCTTGTATTTCTAACTGTAACATTAATAACAGAACCCATATATTGAAAAATATAATTTCCAGCAAAATCATTTAAAAGAATTTTAATATTAATCGGAATATTATTAACAGTACCACGAAATATATTATCTCCACATTGCCAAGCTGTTTCTAATCTACTGCAGCCAGTTCCATATTCAACATTAAATTTGTCAGGACTATTTTTATTGTCAGCTATATTACATAAATATTTTCTACCATCTATATCTACAACCCATTTTGTATCTAAATTATCCCTTCTATTTCTTAACCCACCAGTTATATTTTTAACTCTACTATGATAATTTATAAACATATATAATGCAACACTAATTAATACACTTTTCTTTTTTAATTCCAGTTCATTGTTATTAAAACCAGATGAAAATTCCTGTTTTATAAAATTAGTATTTATATCGCCCATTTGAAATCTTGGATTATACATAATAGTTTCTAAAAAACCTATATTATGAGAAATTCCATTAATATAAAAACTACCTAAAGCAATTTGCATTTTTTCTAAACATTCTTGCCTATTTTCTCCATAAGTTAACAATTTACAAATCATACTATCATAAAAAGCACTTATAGTACAACCTTCATAAACACCAGTATCAACACGAATATTCTCGATATTTGTAGGTTCCATATATCTATTTATACGACCAGATGACGGTAAAAAACCCCTTGATGGATCTTCAGAACAAATTCTACTTTCCATAGCCCAACCAGTAAGTTTAATATCTTTTTGAGTAAATGGTAATTTTTCACCTCTTGCAACTCTTATCATTAATTCAACTATATCAAGTCCAGTTATTAATTCCGTAACTCCATGTTCTACCTGTAGCCTTGTATTCATTTCTAAAAAATAAAAATTTTTATCTTTATCCATCATACATTCTATAGTTCCAGCCGAATAATATCCTACTTCTTTACATAGAGCTACAGCCTGAAAGTACATTTTTTGTCTTGTTTTTTCATCCATAAATGGACTCGGTGCTTCTTCAATAACTTTTTGATTATTACGCTGAATAGAACATTCTCTTTCACCTAAACAAACTGTATTTCCATATTTATCGGCTATAACTTGTATTTCTATATGTCTTGGATCTTCTATAAATTTTTCTACAAATACCCTTCCGTCACCAAAACTATTAATAGCTTCATTAGTTGCAGTTTCAAAAGCTTCTTTAATATCATCTAGATTATCAACTCTTCTCATTCCTTTTCCACCACCACCAGCAGAGGCTTTAATCATTACTGGTAACCCTATTTTTTTAGCTATTTTTATAGCTTCATCAGAATTTTCAATTACACCATCATAACCTGGAACTATATTAACTCCAGCTTTTTTTGCTATTTTTTTTGATTCTATTTTATCTCCCATTTTTTGTATGGCATTAACTGGTGGAGCAATAAGAATTATTCCTTCTTTTTCCAACTCTTCAGCAAATTTAGCATTTTCCGACAAAAATCCGTAACCAGGATGTACATATGTTGCACCAGTTTTTTTTGCTGCATTTATTATTTTTTTTATATCTAAATAACTTTCACTAGCTAAAGATCCGCCTAATAATACAGCTTCATCTGCCATTTGAACATGCAAAGAATTAGCATCAGCTTCGGAATAAACGGCCACTGTTTTTATCCCCATTTTTTGTGCAGTTCTTATAATTCTACAAGCAATTTCTCCTCTATTAGCTATTAAAATTTTTTCTCTTATGGTATTCATATTATTCATTTTTCTCTCCATTACATTGGTAAATTATCATGCTTTTTAACTGGCAATTTTACGCCTTTATTTCTTAAAAATCTCAAACCATCACAAATTCGTTTTCTTGTATTTTGTGGCCTAATTACTTCATCTATATAACCCCTTGATGCTGCAAAAAATGGAGTTGAAAATTTATCCTTATATTCTTTTATTTTTTCTTGTCTTTGTTCTTCTGTTAAATCTCTATACATTATATTTACTGCTGCTTCTGCTCCTAAAACTGCTATTTCTGCATTATCCCAGGCATAATTTAAATCACCTCTTAAATGCCTTGAATTCATAACTATATAAGCACCACCATAGGCTTTTCTTGTAACTATTGTTATTTTAGGAACACTTGATTCAGCATAGGCATAAAGAAGTTTTGCACCATGTAAAATCACGCCATTATGTTCTTGATCACTTCCAGGAAGAAAACCAGGAACATCTACTAAAGTAACTAATGGAATATTAAAAGCATCACAAAATCTAACAAACCTTGCGGCTTTTCTGGAAGCATTTATATCAAGACATCCAGCTAACTCTAACGGCTGATTAGCCACTATTCCTACTGTTCTTCCTTCCATTCTAGCAAAACCAGTAATTATATTTTTAGCATAGTCAGGTTTTAATTCAAAAAAGTTACCCTCATCTATTATTTTAAAAATTAATTCTTTCATATCATAAGCCTGATTTGGATTCTCTGGTACAAGTGTATTTAAAGAAACATCTACTCGATCTGGCTGGTCTACTGTATCTATTTCAGGCACTTTATCCATAAAATTTGAAGGTAAAAAATCAAATAGTCGCCTTGTTTGAAGCAATAATTCAATATCATTTGGGTATGTATTATCAGCAACACCACTTGTAGGACCATGAACACTTGCTCCTCCTAAATCTTCTTTTGTTATATCTTCATGAGTTACTGTTTTTACTACATCAGGGCCTGTTAAAAACATATAGGATGTACCCTCTGTCATAAAAATAAAATCTGTCAAGGCTGGGGCATAAACAGCTCCACCAGCGCAAGGTCCCATTATTAATGATATTTGTGGAATTATACCGGAAGCATCAACAATTCTCTGAAAAATTTTTCCATAACCACCTAACGCATCAACTCCTTCTTGAATTCTAGCACCACCAGAATCTTGAATTCCTATTACTGGCACTTTTGCTTTTAGAGCCATATTAATTATTCTTTCTATTTTTTGAGCCTGAGCTTGACCAAGGGAACCACCTATAACAGTAAAATCTTGAGAATAAACAAAAACTAATCGTCCATTTATAGTTCCTGAACCAGTTATAACACCATCACCACTAAATTTTTTTTTATCCATGTCAAAATCATTACACCTATGCTCTACATATACACCATATTCTTCAAATGAGTTTGGATCTAATAAGACTTCGAGTCTTTCCCTTGCTGTTAATTTTCCTTGTTTGTGTTGTTTATTAATTTTGTCTAGGCCGCCACCTAGTAGAGATTGTTCTTTTTTTTCGGTTAATTTGTTGTATCTTTGCATAATTTTTGTTTTTTTATTTAAAATTGGTAATAATTTATATTTTTTTAAAATATTATATTTTGATTTTGAATAAATCAAGTTTTTTTTGAATTTATAGTGCTGTTATCATCATATATAATTTCTTGCTTTTTTAATTAATTGATATACATTATTTCTGTAATTTTTATTAAAATAGGAGTTTATTATGAAAAAATTAATTATAACGATTTTTACTTTATTTACACTTTCAGCTTGTATGGGAACCAGAGGTAGAATCAATGGACAAAAAGTTTGCACGAATGATTATTTTCTTGGTGTTCTTTCTATAAGCGAATTATTTGATCCTTGTGGTAAATAATTGTATAAAATAATATTTATAAAATCTTGAGAAATTATTATTAGATATTTTTCTCAGGATTTTTTTATTTTTAAATTTGTAAAATATTAGAACTTCTGCATAAAAAAATTTTTACAAAAAATAAATGTTACAAAAAAAACAAGAATTCTTAATATGAAACATATTGAGATACATTTCCGTTATTAAAAATATTAAAAGTTTGAAGGATTTTGAAGTAAGATTTGGAATTTTGTGGAAAATTATATATTTATAGTTTTTTTAATCATTTAAATAGTATTAATAACTATGCAATTTTTTATGCAGGAGATCTATTATATAAATTTTTTCTATTTAAATTAACTATTGACAATTTTAAAAATTAGTTAAAAATAGTCATGTTTTATGAAAAACACTTTCATAAAAAGAATTTTTTAACAAAAAAGGAAATTAAAATGACAGAAGTAATTACTACCATAGTATTAATAGATTACTATGAAAATATGGATGCCGCTAGAAGTAGTGGTAAATTTGAAATAAGAAATCTGGATGATTTTAAAAATATTTTTAGCGATGAAGTTGAAGTAATGGATTTAAAATATTACAACAATTCCTATAATTACAATCACAATAATAAATTATATAAACCTGATATTAATGGCTTTTATTTAAACAAAAAAAGTATTTGTGATGCACTTATCTATTTAGGTCAAAACACAAAAGAATATATTGATTGTTTAGAATTACTTAAAAATAGTCTTAATTATATAAAAGTAGGTCGTTCTTGTGCAAAATTAAATAATTTAATTTCTCTTGAAGAACAAGTTAACAGAGGATTATCAGAAAGAGCTGAAGAACTTGGTATGGATATAGAATTTAATATAGCAAATGATGAAACAGATTTAACAAAGAAAAAATTATTTCAAATAATTTACAAAAAAATAGAAAAATATTGTGGTTCAGAAGCAATTTCAATGCTAACAGATTTTGAAAAAAAAGGAGATATGAAAACAAAAGATACTTTTTTTGGAATGTTATTGACGTTGACTAAAAAAAAGAGGGACTTAGAATTACAACAAAAAGCGCAAACAGAATTAGAAAAAATACAAAATAATATTTGCAGTATATTTTAGTTTTTTGTTTAATAATAAAAATTTATTGTTGTAAGAGATTTTTTCCTTAAATCGTAAATTTTTTAAAAATAAATAAAGCAGAGAATGATATTTATATCGATATAATTCTCTTCGCTTTATAATTTTTTTATTCTTATAAATTTTTTTATTAGTAAAAATTTATTTTTCTTGAATTTTATTTTTTTTATCTTAAAATCTACTAGATTTAGAGAGGTGCCAGAGTGGTTGAATGGGCCAGCTTGGAAAGCTGTTATACTCGCAAGGGTATCGAGGGTTCGAATCCCTTCCTCTCTGCCATCTTTATTACTAAAATAAAATTGATTTTTTTATTCTTTAAAATATTATTAATAAATAATAAATTTTTATTAAATAGTTATGTATTTGTTAGTTGGTTTAGGAAATATTGGTAAAGAATATGAAAATACAAGACATAATTTTGGTTTTATGTGTGTAGATAAAATAATTAGTGATTATAATATAAATAATCATCAAGTCAAGTTTAATGCTGATATTTATAATGGAGAAATAGAAAACAATAAAATTATAATTGTTAAACCAAGAACATATATGAATAGATCAGGCATTGCAGTATCGCAAATAAAAACATTTTATAAAATTCCTATAGAAAATATTTTTATATTTCATGATGATTTAGATTTAGCTTTTTTAAAATTAAAATATAAGACTGGCGGTGGAGCTGGTGGGCACAATGGATTAAAAAGTATTGATGAAATGATAGGAAAAAATTACAACAGAATTAGACTTGGAACCGGAAGACCAGAAAATAAGGATCAAATTATCAATTTCGTTTTACATAAGTTTAACAGTAACGAATTAGAACAGATAGACCTATTAAATAAAAAAATAAGTAGTAATATTACTAAGTTATTTACCAACAAAAAAGATAACTTTATAAATTCTATTTATAATAATTAAAAAAGATTATATTTATCGAAATTAATGGTGGGCCTGGATGGACTCGGACCATCGACCTTTGCTTTATCAGAGCAACGCTCTAACCACCTGAGCTACAGACCCTCTTTTCCTATTATAATTATAATTTTTTTAAAAGTCAATAGAATAATTCTTTTTATAGTATAAAAACTTAAAAAATTTAAAAATACTAATTTCATTAAGTTTAATTCCTATTTTTAATATTTTTATTTTTAAAAAATAAATACAAAATATTAAAAATAAAAAATAAAAAATAAAACATATAAAAAGTAAAACTACAGATTATCTTTACAATAAAATAAAAAAAAACTAACCCACAAACTTAATCAGTGGATTAGTTTTTAATTGAATATCTATTTCTATTTTAAAATAATTTTAAAATCTACAATAACAGCTCTATCATCTGTTACTAAGATCGGATTTATATCAATAGAATTAATTTGTGGGAAATCAAATACTATTTGTTGAATTTTAGCCAAAGTATCAATCAATTGTGGAACGGCTTTAGGATTTTCACCTCTTACACCATTCAAAATTGTTCCTACCTTAGTTTCTTTTATCATTTTTTCAAATTCATCGGTCGGTAAAACTCTTAAAGAG
Source organism: uncultured Rickettsiales bacterium (assembly GCA_951801155.1). Taxonomy (GTDB): domain Bacteria; phylum Pseudomonadota; class Alphaproteobacteria; order Rickettsiales; family UBA1997; genus CATOJU01. The sequence continues at coordinate 16,330 of CATOLK010000004.1, forward strand.
GTATCTTTCATAACTTCTGTATAAATTCCACCAGTTCCAAATACCATAACTTTTCCAAAATTCTTATCTTTATTCACACCAATAATTACTTCAGTAGATTTAGTAATCATTTCTTGAATTAGCACACTTGCACCCTTCAAATTGAATTTATTAATAGAATTCCACAAACCATCCCAAGCTTCATTGAATTTATTTTCATCATTTACATTTAAATAAATTCCTTTCATTTCTGTTTTGTGTAAAGCATCTGGAGCAGAAAGTTTTAAAACTACTGATTTTGGGAATAAATTTTTACAAAAATCTAAAGCTTCATTTTTATCGGTGAAGTTACCAGATTTTGGGAAATCTAAACCATAATGTTCCATGATTTTATTAACTATTTCTTGAGGTAAACTTGCAAGGCCTTCATTTTTAGCTTTCTCTACTTCATTCAAAAGATCTTTAGGAGCATTATCTTTTTTAATTTCAATTTCTTTTAAATTTTTATAAGCCATTTGTTTTTTTAACATACCTAACAATCTTGTAGCATCAGTAGGATAATCGAAAGTTATAATATGATTTTCTTTTAAAATATTTACTCCTTCTCTAACTTTTGCACCACCTATAAATGAAGCAAAAATATTAACATCATTAAATTCTTTTGAAATTTTTACTATAGCTTCGGCAGTACCGGTAGAATCAGTTACCATTTGAGGAGTTAAAAGTACTAAAATATTTTTATATTCTTTACTTTCACATAAAACTCTTAAAGCATTTTCATATCTATCTGCTTTTGCATCACCAATTACATCGATAGGATTTCCAAAAGCTGCTTCTGCTGGCAATACTTCTTTTAATTTTGCAATTGTGGTTTCACTTGGTCTAGCTATATCAAGATTATTATCTTCACATAAATCACTAGTCAAAACACCTACACCACCAGCATTTGTTAAAAGTGCCAATTGACCATCAAATTCTTTATGTTTTGCATATTGTAAAACTTCTAAAAGTCCAAACATTTCTCTTGTAGTATAAGCTTGAATTACACCTGATTTTTCAAGAGCAGTTTCTAAAACTCTATAATTTGGAGCTAAACTTCCAGTATGAGATAAGCTTGCAGCTTGAGCTTTAGATGATTTTCCAGGTTCCAATACTACAACTGGTTTAGTTTTTACAACTTCTCTAACAGTTTTTAAAAATTCTTGTCCATTTTTTAATGATTCTAAATAAAATACAAAAGCTGTTGTATTTTTATCATTTTTAATTGCTTCGAGTAATTCTGTTTCACTTAACTGTGCCTTATTTCCTATTGAAATAAAGTGAGAAAAACCAATTCCTTTTTCTCTAGCCCAATCTAGCATTGCTGAACAGTAAGCACCAGATTGTGAAATAAATGCTACATTTCCTTTATCTGGAAATCCATCGGCAAAACTTGCATTTAAATTTGTAAATGTAGAAATATGACCTAAACAATTTGGTCCTAAAAGATTTATTCCATTTTCATTGCATTTTCTAGCTATTTCATCTTCCAATTCATGATTTCCAACTTCCCCAAAACCAGCTGTTATTATGCTTATATTTTTTGTTTTATTTACTATACAATCATCAATAGCTGACATGGTAAATTTTGCAGGTACAACTATTACTACTAAATCAACTGCTTCTGGAATATCTTTAACTGTTCCATAGCAAGGTTTCCCATATAAATCTTGACCGGCACTTTTTGGATTTACTGCATATAAATTTCCTTTAAAATCTGCATCTAGCAAATTTTTGAATACTACAGCGCCAAGTTTGGTTGGGTCGGATGAAACTCCTACTACGGCTATACTTTTTGGATTAAAAAAAGAATCTAACATATGTTATTAATAATATTATTTATTATATAAAATATGTTAAGATTAAGTTTTTATTTTTCAATAATATTTTTTTATTGTATTATTTAACATATTTAGATTAAGTGGTGTGGTAGTTTTTATTATAAAAAACGTCTTTGTAATCAAAATAGTGAATATGTATATAAATAAAATAAATAAAGGAAAATTAACGAAATAAACATAAATAATAAAAATATTTAATAATTTGATATATAAACGGGTAGTACCCTAATTATAATTATAAATTTTTTCTTGACATTATTATTTTTATTTGTTATAATTATAATGTATTTTATTTTTTAATCGTGCTGATTAAGAGAATTTAATGATTATATCTTAATATTTTATTATTAAATCATATAATAGGAAATAGTAGTATGCCTACAATTAACCAATTAATTAGGAAACCGAGAAAACCTAAAATTGTTAAAAATAAAGCTCCTGCTATGGAGCGATGTCCACAAGTAAAGGGTGTATGTTTAAAAGTTTATACAGTAGCACCTAAAAAACCAAACTCTGCTTTACGAAAAGTAGCCAGAGTAAAATTATCTAACGGAAACGAAATTATAGCTTATATTCCAGGTGAAGGACATAACCTACAAGAACACAGTGTTGTGGCTATAAGAGGTGGAAGGGTAAAAGACTTGAATGGTGTAAGATATCATATAATAAGAGGCTATTTGGATACACAAGGTGTTAAAAATAGAAAGCAAGCACGTTCAAGATACGGTGTTAAGAGACCTAAATAATAACTAATACAGGAGATTTACAATGAGAAGAAGAGCAGCTGTAAAACGAATAGTGATGCCTGATGCAAAATATAATAATGTATTGTTAGCAAGGTTTATTAACTATGTAATGTTAGATGGTAAAAAATCTATAGTTGAAAAAGCTACATATTTAGCTTTGGATGATTTAGAAAATAAATTAAAAAAAGATTGTATAGAATCTTTTGAAGAATTAGTTGATAAAGTTACACCAAGAATTGAAGTAAGATCAAGAAGAATTGGTGGTGCAACTTATCAAGTACCAGTTGAAGTTTCTGATAGAAGAGGAAGTGCTTTAGCTTTAAAATGGTTAACAACAGCAATTAGAAAACAATCTGGAAAAACTTTAAGTGAAAAAATCTTTAAAAGTTTAATGGAAGTTTATAATAATACTGGTTGGGCTTATAAAAAGAAAGAAGAAGTATTTAAAATGGCCGAAGCCAATAAAGCTTTTGCTTCCTATAGCTGGTAATGCATTTATTGATAGAATATATTTTATATTCTATCATTTTTTATAAAAATTATTAATAAATAAAATTATGGCAAGAGAATATCCTATTGAAAAGTATAGAAACATTGGAATTATGGCTCATATAGACGCTGGTAAAACAACTACGACTGAGAGAATTCTATTCTATACTGGAAAAACTCACAAAATTGGTGAAGTTCATGATGGTGCTGCTACTATGGACTGGATGGTTCAAGAGCAAGAAAGAGGAATTACAATTACATCTGCAGCAACTACCTGTTTTTGGAGAAAACATAGAATTAATATTATAGATACTCCGGGACACGTTGATTTTACAGTTGAAGTTGAAAGATCTTTAAAAGTTTTAGATGGTGCAGTAGCTGTTTTTGATAGTGTAGCAGGTGTAGAACCTCAATCCGAAACTGTTTGGAGACAAGCTACAAAATATAATGTTCCAAGAATTTGTTTCTGTAATAAAATGGATAGAACAGGAGCTAATTTCTACAGAACTGTTGAAATGATTATTAGCAGACTCAAAGCAAGACCTGTTGTAATGCAATTGCCTGTTGGCGCTGGTGAAACCTATCAAGGTATGGTAGATTTATTGACTATGAAATGGTTCTGTTGGGAAGATGAATCTCAAGGAGCTCCATATGTTGAAAAAGATATTCCAGCAGATATGGTTGAAAAAGCTGAAGAATATAGACAGCAACTAGTTGAAGCAGCAGTAGAGCAAGATGAAGCTTTAATGGAAAAATATTTTAATGGTGAAGAAATTTCTGTTGACGAATTAAAGGCTTGCTTAAGAAAAGGTGTTATATCAAATAATATAGTATTAGTCTTTAACGGAACAGCATTTAAAAATAAAGGAATTCAACCATTATTAGATGCTATTGTAGATTATTTACCAAGTCCAGTTGATGTTGGTGGAATTTATGGTCATAAAAATGGTGAAGAATGTTTTATAAAATACAACGATAATGTATTTACAGGACTTGCATTTAAAGTTGCAAACGACCCATTCGTTGGTTCCATAACATTTGTTAGAGTCTATTCAGGTGAACTAATAGCAGGTACTTCTGTTGAAAATACAGTAAAAGATAAAACCGAAAGAATTGGAAGAATGTTATTAATGCATGCTAATAATAGACAAGATATAAAAGAAGCGTATGCCGGTGATATTATTGCAGTTGCAGGTTTAAAATATACAACCACTGGTGAAACTTTGACAGATAAAGGTTCAGGAATAGTTCTCGAAAAAATGGATTTTCCAGATCCAGTTATTGAAGTTTCAGTAGAACCAAAAACACAAGCAGACCAAGAAAAAATGGGAATAGCATTAGCAAGACTATTAGCTGAAGATACTTCTTTAAGAGTTGAAACAAATCCAGAAAGTGGTCAAACAATCTTGAAAGGTATGGGGGAATTGCATCTTGAAATTATCGTTGATAGAATGAGAAGAGAATTTAAAGTTGATGCAAATATTGGTCAACCTCAAGTTGCCTACAGAGAAACTATCACAAAAACAATTGAAACTGAATATTTACATAAAAAACAAACTGGTGGTTCTGGTCAATTTGCTAAAATTAATATTAGATTTGAACCAAAACCAAAAACAGAAGAAGATAAAAGTGATTTCGAATTTAAAAGTGAAATTGTTGGTGGAAGAGTTCCTAAGGAATATATTCCTGGTGTTCAAAAAGGTTTTGAAATGGCAAGAAATACCGGTACAATTGCTGGTTATCCAGTAGTAGATTTTAGAGCTGTTTTATTTGATGGTGCATATCATGATGTGGACTCTTCGGTATTAGCATTTGAAATAGCTGCAAAAGCTTGTTTTAGAGAAGCTGTTCCAAAAGCAAATCCAATTTTATTAGAACCAATAATGTCGGTAGAAGTTATTACTCCAGAAGAATATATGGGTGATATTATAGGTGATATTAATTCAAGAAGAGGACAAATTAGAAATTTAAGTGATAGAGATGGTATTAAAATCGTTGATGCACTTGTTCCACTTTCTTCAATGTTTGGTTATGTAAATACTTTAAGATCTATGTCTCAAGGTAGAGCTCAATTTACTATGATTTTTGAAAAATATGAGCAAGTACCAAATAATGTTGCAGAAGAAATTAAATCTAAAAGGATGAGTTGATATTATTTAAACTCTAGTTTTTAATAAAATTATATGGGAATTTTTTAAATTCCCATATTTTTGTATCCCGAAATCCCCCAGATAGTCTGGGGGTTCCATAGAGCCTTTTGGCGATGAATCATTTAAAATTAAATTCTCGTTTTATATAACATAATTGAGTTTAATAAAACTCAATTATGTTATTAGTAATAAAACGAGGCTAATATTATGACGACTAATACTAACATTCATACTCTATCACATACATCTTGGAATTGCAAGTATCATATAGTATTTGCACCAAAGTACAGAAGAAAACAAGGACCGAATGTTGTCAAATAAAAGTTTACTTTTATTTGACAACTTATGTCCGAAGTTTCCCAAAGGAAAAATATTCTATAATGAAAAGAGACAAGATATAGGATCTATATTAAGAAGTCTATGTAAATGGAAAGGAGTGAATCTTCTAGAAGGAGAAGTATGTCCTGATCATATACATATGTT
>CATOLK010000005.1 GCA_951801155.1 uncultured Rickettsiales bacterium
TTTACTCAAATACATAAAATAATTTTTAATATACTTAAATTCATTTAAATATTTAATATTTATATTATATTTCTCCAATAATTCATTTCTTAAAAAATTTAATAACATATCATCCGTAATTAATGGCATATCTAACTGAATGTCAATAAATTTTTCCATAAATTCATAACCGGAATAGATATTTGTAGTTAAACAACTTTCCATTATCGATTTATCATAAAATAAAACAAAAACAACTTTTGGTAAATCTAATTTAGAATTAACTAGTTGCATAAGCATTTTAAGACGGTTTTCATCCAAAGAATCAAAAATATCAATAAAAATAACAACCTTATCGTATAAACATTTGTTTTCAATAAACTTTATAAGCTTCGAATTTTCTACTCCGTGTTCTGTTATAGGATCGTAATACAATATTTTATAAATAACATCAAATTTTACATAAAATTTTGACATAACATCCATTATTGAAGATATAGTAACTTTTCTTAATTGTGTTTTAAAAATAAATAAAAAAGTTAAAATTATTGAAGAAAAACGAATGAATATATTTGGATATAAAATTCCGGCTAATATTATTAAAAATAAAATTATGTATAAAGCAATTTTTTTATTATTAAAAATAAAATTAAAAAATCCCCTTTTTCGTTTTTTATTTTTTACGGTATCTATAAATTTTGATAAAAAAGCTTTATTTAAATCTGTTTGATTTGCAAATATTTTACAATTAAAATCCATTAATGCTAAACTATAAGTTTTTTTAAGATATAATAATTTTTCTATTACTAAATTTTTTACAGATGTTTTTCCTTCACCCCATTTTCCATTAATAGCTATAGTAAAAGATTTGTTTTTTACAGGGGCGTTTTTAATTATATTTATAATATAATCTACAAAATGACCTCTATTCAATTTATCTTCTGTACTGCTGTATATAGGGTTCTGCCTATTTGTTTTCATTTTATTTTTGTTTAATGTAAATTAAAGTTATTTTAAATAAAATTTTACATTTTGCAATATAAAAATATATTATTTTAAGTGCATTATCATAAATATTACTATTATTAGTATATATTAATATATATATTAACTATATTTAAAAAATAAGAGATATTTATGATAAAAAAATTAAGTACAAAATTGAGTTTAATTATTTTAAGTACAAAATCGTATGTTCAAATACATTTTATATAGATTTGTAATTAATAACTATAAATTTTTTGATTTTATTAAAAATATTAAAAGTTCTTTTTTACAATATTTGTTTTTTATGGAAATTTTCTTATGAAGTAGGACTAATATAAAAATAAGTTACATCAAAAAATATAGGCAAAAATTTTTTTTAAATTATCATTGACTTTTAAATTTCATATTATCATATTACTAGTAATTAAAAAGATATTAACTCAAAAATGCGATTAAACATTGAAATAACAAAGAATTTACAAGACAAAATAAAAAATTACATAAACAAAAAAGAAATAACCATAAAAGATCTTGTTACACAAGCAATCGAAGAAAAGATAAGTAAAAAAATTCAAAGAAATTTAAATAATTTTACAGTAGGGATTATCTGTGGCGGACCTTCCTCAGAAAAAGGGATATCACTTAATTCTGCAAGGTCTGTAGCAGATCATATTGAAGATGATAATATAAAAGCTGAGATTTTTTATATTGATGAAAATATAAATTTTTATAAAATAGATAGAAAAGAATTATATTCAAATACACCTTTAGATTTTGAATTTAAATTATCACAAAATACAATTTTATCAAAAAGTGATTTTATAGAAGAATTAAAAAAAACAGACATAGCTTTTCCAGTTATTCATGGAGAGTATGGTGAAGATGGACAACTTCAAGAATTATTAGAAAGAAATAATATTCCTTTTGTTGGAAGTAGTAGTAAAGCATCAAAAAGTGGATTTAATAAAATTTCTACTAATAGAATATTAGCTGAAAATGGTTTTTATATTTTTCCATTAATTTCTTTTGAAGAAAATAAAAAGGATAATAAAAAAATTATAGATAGATTTTTTGAATTGAATAAATTAAAAAAAGCTATTGTAAAACCAGCAAATGGTGGTTCTTCCATTGGCGTCTATTGTGTTTATTCTCCAAGTGAGGCTTTGGAAAAAGTTGAATATTTATTGAAACAAAAATTATCTCCTGTAATTGTAGAACCATTTTGTGCTGGTAGGGAATTTACTGTAGTTCTTATAGAAAATTTAAAAACTAGAAAGCCTGTAGCCTTAATTCCGTCAGGAATTGAAATGGTTTATGATCATTATCAAATATTTGATTATAGACGAAAATATTTACCAACAACACAAACCAGATACGCAACACCAGCTAATTTCAAAGATGAAGAAATAGAAAAAATACAAAATTACTCAGAAGAAATCTATAATTTATTTGGTTTTAGTGATTGTATTAGAATGGATGGTTGGTTATTAAATGATGGAAGAATTTGGTTTTCTGATATAAATATTGCTTCTGGAATGGAACAAAATAGTTTTGTTTTTCAACAATCTTCAAGAATTGGAATGGATCATGGAGATTTTATAAGATATATTTTAAAATCTGCTTGTTTAAGATATGGAATTGATATTCCGGAAAAAATTAATGAGTCAAATAATAAGAAACAAATTAATGTTTTATTTGGTGGTGCAAATGCTGAAAGACAGGTATCTTTAATGAGCGGAACAAATGTTTGGTTAAAATTGAGAAAATCGCATAAATACTATCCTAAACCTTTTCTTTTAGATAAAAACAAAGATATTTGGAAATTGCCTTATTGTTATACTTTAAGTCATACAGTTGAAGAAATTTATGAAAATTGTATAAATGCAGAAAAAAATAATGAAAGAACTCAATATTTTGTTAATAAAATTTGCAAAAAATTAGATTTACCAAATTATGAAATTAAATTACCTAAAAAATATAGTTTTGATGAATTTATTAACTTATCAAAAGAAGAAAAAGCTTTTGTTTTTATAGCCCTGCATGGTGGAAAAGGTGAAGATGGAACAATTCAAGAAATTCTAACAAAAAATAACATACCATATAATGGTTCGGAAAAAGATGGTTCTTCTTTGGGAATGGATAAATATAAAACAGGCATAGTTATAAATAATTTGCATGATGAAACTTTAATTTCAGCACCAAAAATACAATTTGCAATAAAAGAATTTATTAATTATAGTATTAACGATTATGAGAGATTTTGGAACGAAGAAGTAGTAAAACTTAGAGCTAATAGTTTTATTATAAAACCAGGAATGGATGGAAGTTCTGCTGGAGCAGCTAGAATTTATGATTGTTCCGAATTCAAAACATATGTCGATATTTTAAAAGATGGAATTCCTTATATTCCAGCAAATACATTTAAAAATCAACAGAATATAATAGAAATGCCAAGTAATATAGAACAATATTTTGTATTAGAGGCCTTTATTGAAACTGATGATATATTTTTAAAAAATGGTACTATAAATTACGCGCCTATTACTGGTTGGTTAGAATTGACAGTTGGTTTATTGGAAAAAGATGGAAATTATCATTCTTTTTATCCAAGTATAACTGTAGCTGAAAATAAAATTTTAACAATCGAAGAAAAATTTCAAGGTGGAACAGGGGTTAATTTAACACCGCCACCAGAAAATATAATTAGTGAAAGTTTTATAGAAAAAATAAGAAAAAATATAGAAAAAGCTGGCAAAATTATGAATTTAAAAAATTATGCTAGACTTGATATTTTTGTAAATGTAAAAACTGAAAAGATTATATTGATTGAGGCTAATACTTTGCCGGCTTTAACTCCTTCTACTGTAATTTTTCAGCAGGCTTTAAAAGATGAAAATCCTATGAATCCAAAAAAATTATTGGAAGAAATTGTTGATTTGAAAGATTTTTAAAAAAAATATATAATCAGTATAGTTTTACCTTTTGGCAAACTTTTTGTATATATTTACTATTTTTATGAAATAAGTAAAGGAAATTAATAAATAAAAAATAGTAAATATATATAAAGTCTACTATAAAGGTAGTATAACACAAATTATTGAGTTGGATTAAATTAAAAATAATAAATTATAAGATAAAGCCTATTTCCAATGATATTGATTTTTATAAAATCTAAAGTAAAGTCCTATTACTTATAGATTTATATAAAAATATGGAGAACTTAGACAAAATAAACAAAATCTTAGAAAAAGGCGAAGATTATGACGACCTTATTGGAGAAGATAAACAAATTGCAGATAGTTTTAAAAAATTTATATCAGATAAAAATAATAAAGAAGAACTAAAAAAATTATTTTTTGAAGCCATAGATAAAAATTATTATCTTGTAATAGAATGTTTAGATATAGAAAATTTTTTTAGTGAAAAAGAAATTATTGATTTTTTAAAAACAGATATAAAAAATCAAGAAGTTAAAGAAAAGATAAAAGATAAAATATTAGATATAATTTCAGCATATCCAAGTGTGTGTAGTATGGGATTTTTTAAAGCTTTATTTACCGAAACAAATTTCATACCAGAAGGGGTATATATTACTAAATTGCTTTCAAATTTTATCACATATTATTTTTTATTAAATAGGGATGCTTCAAAGACTTTTTTCGAAGAAAAGCAAAATGATTTTAATGAAAAAATAAAATTTTTAATTGAAAGAAAAAATATAGATTTAACTTGCGAAGAAAATGCTTTTGGGGAAATTCTCTTACAAGATGTTATTACGATTAGGCCACAAAATTTAGAACTGATAAAAATAATACTTAAAGAGACAACTGATTTAAGTATTATAAGTTATAGTAATTTTACAATAATAGATTCATTGTTTTGTCTAGAAGATACTGAAATAAAAGAACAAATTACTAATCTTGTAATAGAAAAAGTTTTGGAACTCAATCAAATTAATGATTTACTTTGTAAATCTATTAAAAATGGAGAAACATTTATAATAAAATTTTTATTTAATAGTTTAAAAAAATCATTAAATAAAAAAAAATTTGATTGTTTTGAAGCATTTTCTTTAGCTATAAAATTAAAAGATCAAGAAACAATTGATTTTTTAAAAAAAGAATATAATGAAACATTTAAATATTTTATTTCTGATTCTGAAAAAATATCGCAATTTCTTGAAACTGAAGAAATCATAAAAGATTTTATTGAAAATAAAGAAAATAATTTCGATATAGCATTAGATTTAGCAACAAATAATATAAGTAATTTAAATTTAAATATTATTGAAACTACCTTACTGCATGAAATTGTAAAAATGAATAATATTAGCTATGTTGACAAATTTTTTAGCAAAATCGCACCTGGGACTGAAATAGATCTTAATATAAAAGATTCAAATGATATGACTCCATTTTTTATAGCTATAGAAAATGGAAATATCAAATTATTTCTTAGATTATTACAAAAACAAAAAAATTTTAAACAGTATATGCATGAGAACATAAATGATTTATTATATTATGCCTGTAAAAGTAAAAATAATAAAATATTAAATTTTCTCTTAAAAACTGGAAAAAATATAGATTTATTGCACAAATACAAAAATGGTCAAACTTTGTTGCATATGATTTGTAATAATAGTTTTATATTTGATAATAATATAAATGAAAATAGTGAAATAATAGAATCTTTTCTAGATAACATATTAGATGCGAATATTTTAAACGAAAAAGATAGTAATGGTTTTACGCCACTTCATTTAGCTATTAAAAATAATAATACTTATATTATTTTATATTTATTAAAAAGAAAAGAAATAGATTTAAATATAAAAGGTCCTGATGGTTCTAATTTACTTAATTTAGCCATAATGAATAATAATTTTTTTGCATTTAAAAATTTGTTTAATATTTATCATTGTACTAACAACGAGATTAATGTAGATGAATTGTTTTATAATTCCTGTAAAACTAAAAATAGTTGGATATTAAAATTTTTAGTATCCAAACAAAAACCTAATTTATTACATAAATACGAAAACGATCAAAATTTATTACATATAATCTGTAGTAATAAGAATATGGAAGGGCCCTTTAATATAAGTTTTGAATTAATTAAATCATTATTAAGTAATAGTAATATTAATATATTAGACATAAATATCCCGGATAAAAATGGTGATACTCCGCTTGATTTAGCTTTACAAAATAATAATTTTTTTACAGCTTCTTTTATAGTTCGACATATGGATTTGAAAGAACAAGATATAAGAAATCTAAAAATAATAAAAGAAGAAAATAAAAAATTATTACTAAATAATATTTGTATTTCACAGAATAATGAAAATTTTTTACTATTATATAATAAAGAATATCTTGGAGATAGTTTTGAAGATCCTATATTCTATTTTAATCTGCTTAATAATGCGTATTCTAAAAAAAATTATAAAATAATTTCAAAATTGGAAGAAAATTTAGATATACAAATAAAAAATTTACTAGAAAAAATAAGTGAAAATAATATTAATTATATATTAATAAATTTAATATATAATATAAATCCTAATTTTAAACTATTTAATAAAATAATAGAAATCATTGAAAATTCAAAAAATGATAATCTCAAAAATATCAATATATATAAAATATATAAGGATTTAGATACATTTAAAAACATACAAAACAATAATCAAATTAAAATTGATAGAGAATTTATCAAATATAATAAAACAGAAAAGGCAATTTTAGTAGTAGATACAGCTTATGGGAGAATTATTGAAAATGGAAAATTAAACGAAAAAGAAATATTATATGAAGCAATAAAATATATTAATAATTGTACTTTGGTAAATTTTTATAAAAAAGGTACAATTGAAAAAAACGAGGAAAATAAATTAATATCTATGACAATCTACAATAATGGAATTATTAGGTTTAATTTTGATAAAAATAAAAATTATGAAAATCTCGAAAAAGAAATTAATGAAATTGTAAACAATAATTATTTGGATATAAGTGGTTTTGATAATATTTTATCTTGTTTAGTATATGCTCCAATACAATTAAAGGAAGATAAAGAAAATACTATAATTAAAAATAATTGTAATTTAGAAACTTTAATTGATTCCGTAAAAGAGAGTTTAGATAACGAAACAAAAACTTATATTTGTGATTTTGCTATTGATCAACATAATGTTCAAACAGTTATTTATAAAGGTAAACTTTATATAATTAATACTGGTTATAGTTTTGATTACCTACATGAAGAAATAAAGAATAAATTTAATGCAAAATATAAAGGATCTGAAATAAAAATAACCGAACTAAATAATTTTGGACAATCAACTGGAAATTGTGTTATAGCATCAAAATTATATCTTAAATCGCTAATTGTACAAAATAAAGCTAATTATAAAAAACTAATAAAAGATATAAAAAGATGGCAAGATATTTCTGATATTCAAGAAAAAAAAGATGCAAATTTATACAATCCAGATTTTAATCAAGAAGAAGGTTTGTTAAAAGAAATTTTAGATTTAAATAATTTATTATTTGAAAATAATAAAAAACATTTTGATGAATTTAAATTAAGATTTAATAAATTAAAAGAATATTTCTTTTATAAAAAATTAATGGAAATATTTCAGAATTCACCAGTTCATCCTAAAAATGTTAAATAAAGTTGATTTATTATTTTGGATAAAAATATTCTATATTTTTTATTGTTGAAATAGTAAATAAGTATAAGAATAAAAGTTGAAAAGAGTTCTAAAATTATAAATAACTAATAAACAACTGGTTACAAATGAATTTTTATTAATTTGATTTTTTATTAAAATTGTGAATATTTATAAAAATAAATATGTTAAATAATTTGACAAATTATTTTTTTTATGATACAATATAATTGTATATTTAAATGTTATTTAATAATGACTATAAGAGGAAAGAAATGTCAGATACAGAAAATAAAAAAGAAACAATTAACGATATTGCACCTAATTTATTAACAATAGATTTTTTGGTATCACATATTAGTAATTGGGAAGAGGCGACAGAAGAGGAAAAAATAGAAATGGTACAATTATTACTTGATGTGGATAATTCAGAAGACATAAGAAATTTTATAGAAGATATTGATGTTGAAATTAGGTATAGAAATGAGATCGAAGGAAATTCTGAAAGTTATATAAATGATTATGATAGTGAAAGTGATTATGAAAGTATTGACTCTGAACTAGAAAGATATTATGTAAATATGATGCAATTTTCTGTAAAAGAACTTTCTAATTTTTTGAATTCTTTAAACAATTCAGAATCAATTGAACAAGAAGAATATAGTGAACAATTTTATAATAGAAGAGAAAAATATTGTGGAGCAAATGGGTGTTGTTTATTAATTTAAATTAATCATAATTGATTTTTTAACTTAAAATTTTTTTTATCTTTACTGTTGTTTTTGTTTTATTTTTCACTTTGATAATTTCTTAATAATTTATTGCTCAGAAATTATTGTATCTCAAAAACATCCAAATAGCCTAGGTGTTTCTTATATGGCCTTTTGGTGATGAATTATTTTAGCTAAACAACTAAAACAAGATAAACTAAATAAATAATTAACATTAGATTTTAAATATCCATCTGCAGATTATAATACCAACATATATTTATTCTAACATATCACTATTGGTGAATGTTAGCTGGTAATGGCTATGTCGGACTAATGAAGACCCACTAACTGTGTTGGTGGGCCACTTTTGTAGTATTTTGCATAAAAAATTCATATTTATCATAAATTATTAACAAATTTTACAAAAAATATTATATCAACAATGATTAAATCATAAGAACAATCATAAAAATAATGAGAAAATTTTTTATAATTAATACTTTACTGTTACTTTTTAGCTTTAATGTAAAAGCTATAGAATTTAAACCTTATATATCTAGCAAAATAAACTCAAATTTTATAAATTATGATATAAAAGGAGGTGAAGATTTTAAAAAAACTATATTTAGTGGCAGTGTCGCCGTTGGTTTTTTTAATCCAGATAATTCTTTACCATTAAGAGCTGAGTTTGAATTCAGTGTATTACCTAAAGTAGAAAAAACAACATCTATTATTATATCTAATTTAAATACAAGAATCAAACTTAACACTTATTATTTAAATTTGTATTATGACTTTTATAATTTAGGTGACATAATTATTCTATATTTAAATTCTGGATTTGGTTTAGCTAAAGTTGATATTAAAATGGAAACTCTTAAGGTTGCTTTAGATAAAAAGAAAATATCATTTTCTTGGCAAGTAGGTTTAGGTTCTTATTATAAAATAAATGATAATTTATTTGCTGATCTTGGACTTAAATATAATCAAACATCTTTTAGTAATATTGATTTAGATACCGATATAATTATCTTATCGTTAGGTTTAAAATATAACTTTTAATTTAGAATTTTTTAGATAGTTAAATACTCATAAATATTTTATGGGTATTTTTTACATTCTAAAATCTTTTAAATAAAATAATAAAGTAAGATTAATATATTAAGCCTAGATTCTAGAACGACAGTTTTTAAAAAAATATTAAAAATAAAGAAAAAGTATATTAAAAAGCGAAATTAGAGTTAATAATGCTATTTTTAGACTATTTTTTATTTGACTTATAATTATTTTATGATAATATAAACTTATTAATAAATTACAAACAAAAAAATGAAATTCACAATTTCGTGGTTAAAGGAATATTTAAATACAGATGCTACAACAGAAAATATTATAAATACATTAAATAAAATTGGATTAGAAGTTGATGGTGTTGAATTTAAAGGTGAAAATTTAAAAAGTTTTAACTGTGCTTATGTTGAAAAATGTGAGAATCACCCTGATTCAGATCATTTACATGTATGTAAAGTAAAAACTGCGAATAATAATGAATTATTAAATATTGTTTGTGGCGCACCAAATGTTAGAGCTGGTTTAAAAGTTATTTTAGCTCCCTGCGGATCTGTTTTACCAAATGGTACTGAAATTAAAAAATCAAAAATAAGAGGAATTGAAAGTAATGGAATGCTTTGTTCCGAAAAAGAATTGGGAATTGGTGATGATCATAATGGAATTTATGAAGTTGATGATAATTTTGAAATAGGAACAAATATAGCAGATATTTTAAATTTAAATGACACTATAATTGATATAGATATAACACCAAATAGAGGAGATTGTTTAGGGGTTTATGGAATTGCAAGAGATTTAGCGGCAGCTGGCCTTGGTGAGCTTAAAAAATATAGTGAATTCAATATAAAAATTAATGAAACTTATAAAAGCGATGTAAAATTAAATGTAGAAGATAAAAATTGTCCAGTATTTACATTTAGAGAAATTAAAAATGTTAAAAATTGTGAATCCACTAATTGGTTAAAAGAAAGATTAAGAGTTGTTGATATAAATCCAAAAAATGCACTTGTAGATATTACAAATTATATAATGATGTCCTTTAATAAACCGCTGCATTGTTATGATAAAGAAAAAATTAATGGAAGTTTAAATATAAAACAAGCATCTGAAGGTGAAAATTTTTCTGATTTATTTGATAGAAATTATAATTTACCAGAAGGTGCAACTTTGATTTGTGATGATGAAAAAATTTTGTGTTTAGGTGGAATAATAGGGGCAAAAGTAAGTGGAAGTTCCTTAGAAACAAGTGATATAATAGTAGAATCTGCTATTTTCGATGCAATAAATACTGCAAAAACTGGAAGAAAATTAAATTTACAAACAGATTCAAGATATAGGTTTGAAAGAGGAAGTGATTATGATACAGTTGAATTTGCTTTGAACTATGCTTGTAAATTAATAACAGAAATTTGTGGTGGAGAAGTTAGTGAAATTGTAAAATTTGAAAAAGAAAATTATAAAGAATCTTTAAATAAAAAATTTGATTTTGACTTCAGCTATATTGAAAAATTGATGGGTATAAAGTTTGACAAAAACGAAATTCTTAATATTTTAGAAAAATTAAATTATAAAACAACAATAAAAGATAATATTATATCTGTTATAGTACCATATTATAAAAATAATATTATTGTAAAAGAAGATGTAATAGACGATATTATAAGAATTTATGGTTACGATAAACTTGAAAATAATGATTTTACAGATGTAAAAAGTTTTGAAAAAGATGGAAATTTATTTGATAAATATCTTGAAAAAAAATTATATCAAGTAAGGCAAAAATTAGCCATGAATGGACTTATTGAACTGGTTAGTTATTCTTTTTTAGATAAAAAAGATGATGAGTATTTTTCAGAAATTAATGATGAATTAGATTTAATGAATCCGATTACTGAAGAATTATCTCATATGAGGCAAAATATGTTAGTTAATATGGTAAATATTATTAAAAAAAATAATAATAGAGGTTTTAATAATTTATCATTTTTTGAAGTGGGAAGAATTTTTAATAAATGTAAAATTGATAGTGAAAATACTATAGTAGCGGCAGTAAGGATAGGAAATAACTGTGAAAAAAATATATATGAAAAATCAAGAAATTTTGATGTTTTTGATATTAAAAAAGATTTATGTGATGCTTTGAATATTTTTGGTATAAATGCAGAAAAAATGCCTATTATTAAAGATACACCTAAATATTATCATCCGAATAGAAGCGGAGCTATTATTATGGGCAAAATAGTTCTTGGTTATTTTGGTGAATTACATCCGAAAATTATGGAATATTTTGGCATAAAGAATAGAATTGTAGCATTTGAACTATTTGTTGATAAATTACCTAAAAAAGTGATTTTAGAAGAAAAGTCAAAAATAGGTTTTAAACCAAATGATTTTCAAACTGTAGATAGAGATTTATCTTTTATTATGGATAAGAATATTGAAGTTGGAAATATTATTAGAGATATATACGGAGTAGAAAAAGAATATATTACTAGTGTTGAAATATTTGATATATATGAAAAATTAGATGATGAAAAAAAATCTGTTGCTTTTAATATAAAAATACAGCCTAAAGATAAAACTTTAGAAAAAGAAGAAATTGATAATATAATTGAAAAAATTATAAATTTGTTAGTAAGTAAATGTAATTGTGTATTGAGGGATAAATGAAAAGAATTTATTTAATTTTTGTAACTATTTTTTGTGTAATTTTTATGATATTTTTTAGTCATAAAATAGATAATTATAAGAATTATAAAAAATTACAAAACGAATTTGAAAAGAATCCAGTTAACTTTTGGTTAGATAAATTAAATACAACTGATTATAAGAAAATTGTAATGAATTTAGATAAAATAAACAAATTTAATCAAGATATTATTGAAAATGTAGAAGATGTTATTGATTTTAATAGTTATGATGAAAAAATTAGTGTAAAAATATTAAAAAAAATGATAACAGATACAGAATATATAAATAATCTTCCTGATATTGATTATCTAAATATCAATGATTTTCAAAGTAATGAAGCGGATATTTCTTATGCAGTTACAATAAAAAAAACAAATTTAAGAATAATTCCTACAGATTTTAAAGTTTTTGATTATAATGATAAATTGTTTTACTTTGATAATATACAATTAAAAGAAGTAAAATATGGGGAACCATTAATAGTTTTACATTATACTAATGATAAAAAATGGGTTTTTGTACAAACTTATAACATGTATGGTTGGATAAAAACAGAAGATTTAGCATTTATTAAAAATAAAAAAGAATTTCTTGATTATGTAAATATGGACGATTTTATTGTTGTAACCGCAAAAAAATTGGAAATTGATAATAATTTTTTAGATATGGGTGTTAAAATTAGATTAAAAAATGATGAAGATTTGTATTATAATGTTTTATTACCAAAAAAAGATGAAAATAATAAGTTGATATATTTAGATTATAAAATAGAAAAAAATGAAGATGTGAATAGAGGATTTATTGATTATACAAAATTTAATGTTATAAAACAAGCTTTTAAATATTATGGTGATGATTATGGTTGGGGCGGATTAAATAATGGTATTGATTGTAGTGGACTTATTAATAATATTTATAGTGTTTTTGGTTTTCAAATTCCGAGAAATTCTAAATATCAGCAGGCTATGGCTGGTAATTTTATTTTATTTGAAGAAAATACCAATATTTTTAAAAAAAGTAGCAAGTTAAATAATACTCCTGTAGGTAGTTTGCTTTATATAAAGGGACATATTATGATTTATTTAGGTAAAATTGGTAAAAAATATTATGTTATAAATTCAATTGCTAGTTATCTTAAAAATAAAAAACCATTTTATTCTATGAAAGTGGAAATTTCTGATTTAAGTTATAAAAGGAAAAATAATAAAACTTTTTTGGAAAGTTTGTTATCAATAACTGAAATCGATTATTAAAATTTGTTATTATATATATTATACATGTAAATTAATATGAAAATAAAATTGTTTGTGACTGACTTTGACGGTGTTATTTACAATTTTGATAAAAATAATATTCAAGATGGACTTTATTGTAATATAAAAAATATAGATCCAATTTTACACAAAAATGTTAAAAATTTTTTATTTGGGCAAAATAAACATATATTTTATGCTTGGATGAGAGGTTGGGTAGACCATAATGATTTACATTATCTAATGGCAAAAAAATTTGATACTACAGTCGAATTTTTAAATAAAGAATTGTTGGATAGTATAAAACAGTTTGATTTAAATTGGGAGCTGTTAAATTTTATTAAATCATGTAAAAATAATGGTATAAAAACTTTTATATTAAGCGACAATCTTTCGCCTTTTACAGAAATATTGGTTCCTTATTTTAAGTTAAATGGTTATTTCAATAAAATATATTCTTCTTCTGATTATCATATTTTAAAAAATGATAATAAAGGAAAATGGTTAGAAGATATTATTAAGGAAAATAATTTTTTACCAGAGGAAACTTTATATATTGATGATGGCGAAGAAAATATAGAAAATGCTAAAAATAAAAATATAAACACTTATCTTTATAATTGTGATACGAGATTTAATTTTGATGAATGGGTTAATGATATAATTAAAAATGTTTAAAATTTTAAATAAATTTGAAATTATTTTTGCAAATTATGTATAAAACCCTTTAAAACATTAATAAATAGTAAAAAAAATATTTTATTAAAACCTATTGACTTTTAAAAAATTTATAATTATAATTTAATTAGCTAAAAACAATTATAAAAAATATAAATTATATATAAAAAAATATTAATAAATTTTATATAAATAAAATATATTTAATATAAAAATATATAAAAAAATATATTAAAATTATATTATTATAAAATATATATAAAAATACTTAAAATATATTTATATATAAATAATATATAAAAAAATTTATAAATAAAATAAAAAATATATTTTAAATAAAAAATATATATAATAAATTAAACAAATTATATATAAAATAAAAAATATATATAATATATATAAACAAATTATATATAAAAAATATATTAAAATTTATAAATAAAATAGAAAAATATATCAATTTTTTAAAAAATTTTAGTTAGAGCCAGACATATTAAACTTCTTGTCTGGCTTTTTTTATGAATATTTTTTTAATATTATTTTTATTCGGTAAATTTAAATAGATTTTTATCAATTTTTACTAACTAACGTAGTTTATGATATTATTTTTACCTAAATTAGGATACATTATTACACTTATCTTATAAAGATTTATTTTATTTATTTTAAGAATATATAATATACAAATTACTTTTTATAATTTTTAATAATTTTTTCTACTTAAACAACCTTTTTGTTTTGCTATAATTTCTATAAAAATATTTTTATATTTCTTATCTGTAATATTCACTTTTTAGATACTATAATAGAATTTTTAATTGTTTTTAATTTTTAAAAATTAATTACTAAATATTAAATAATAGTTTTTTCATAAAAATAAAAAAAATTAATAACTAATTTCCTATATTTGAATTAATAATTATATTCAGAAATGATAATAAAAACAATAAAAAATTCAAATTAAAAAAGTAAAAGGTTATATTATATATTTAAAAATATCATAATCAATTCAATACCAAGATAAATTAATAAAAAAATTAAATTAAATTAACAAACATTTTTTATTATTCTTTTCAAATTCTTTCTCTATTTTTGCACTATTTTCTAAAATAATATTGTCTCTTGTTTTTATAAAATCATAACCTTCAATTAAATTAATGTCGTCTATATATTTTTTTATTTCTTCCTTGTTATCTTCAATGATTTTTTCTATATATGATTCTAGATCGTATGATTCTAAATCATATAATTCTATTTCTGATCGATCTATATTATATGAAACTGTTTCTACTGATTCTTTTTTAATAACGCTTATTCTTCTTTCCGATATTCCAAAAAGTTCTTCTGTAATTTGTAATGGAGTTTTACCTGTTTCTTCATTTATTCTATTTATATCTATTGTAAAAGCCTCTAGTAAAAATAACATTAAAGGTTCTCCTTCTTTATCACAACAAGAGTAACAAAATACACCGTTTATTATTTTTTCTTTTTCTTCTTCATTATCTATATTGTTATTTTTAAAAATTTCATTAAATTTCTTAATAATTACAAATTTAGATAATTTATGAATATATGGACCATATAATTTGCAAATATAAATTTCTGGTTCAGTATAATATTTTTTTAAAAAAATTTTTTCACAACTAGAACTAACATTTGTAATATCTTTATAGATATCTTCATAATAATTTTTATAATTATCTAATGCAATTAAATAATTATTTATTTTTCCTTCTGTCATAAATATTATTAATTTGTTTTATATAAATAATATTATATCAAATTTTTAACAAAAGTCAATATAATTTTTTTTATTATTATAACAATAATTTTAGTATTATTTTACCTAAAATAAATATTAAAGTAGTTATAAAAATTCCAAATATTCCTACTATTAGCCCAATTAAAATTATAAAGCCATCTTTATTTAAAATTCCAAACAATAGTAATAGTAAGGAAATAGCTGGAATTGTTCCACTTAATGGAATTGGTATCATAATAATTATAGATAAAATTAACATAAATATATGCAAAAAATTAAGATACCTTTTAACAAAAAAGAATAGCATTCTATTTTTTGTTTTGGATTCAAGTTTTATAATTATTGGTAATATTTTTTCAATTAAACTAATTAAAGTTTGCTTTTTTATTGATAAATCTCTTATTATTTTTGGTAAAAGTATTATTTTTCTCCTTAAAATAATTTGAACTGATATATATATATTTATTATACCAAAAAAAAATGCAAAAATAAAAGGTAAAAATGAAAAAATTGTAATTATTATAAGTAAAAAATAGGCATTTTTATCGTTTTTGTTTAAAATATTTTCTATACTAACTTTACCTTCTATATCAGTATTTATATTTTTTAATTCATTCAATAAATCACTAGTTTTTTTCATAATAAACCTATATATATTTTGGTAAATTTATATATACTACACCATCTCTTATTTCTTTAACAAAATCGTCATTAAAAGGAATTGATTCCAGTTTGTTGTTATCCCATCGGATTTCTATAACATCACTGGCCCCATAATTGTATAAATTTTCTACTTTTCCAATTTTTCCTTCTCCATTAACTTTCATTCCTATCAAATCATTTATATATATTTCATCTTCCTCGAGTTCTTTTAATTCATTTCTATCAACAAATAATTCTAAGTCTCTATATTTTCTAGCTTCTTCAACAGAATCAATACCTTTAAATTTTGCTAAAAATGTGTCTCTTTTACTTGTTAAACCAACTTTTTTGCATTCCATAAAATTATTATTTTTATCGTAAAGCTTATATTGAAAGATTTCTTCTGGGTTTTCTGCATAACTCAATAATTTTACATTACCATTCAAATTGTGTGTTGTTAGTATTTTACCGATTAAAAAGTTATTTTTTGAATTGCTCATTTTTACATTTTGTTATTATTTTAATAAAGTTTAAAATATTTTTTGTAAAAAACAATAGATTAAGAATATAGGAGATTTATTTGCAATTTTTTACTTTTAGTTTAATCTAATACTATGGTATATTTATAGTTTTTTATTATTTATATATACTTTAGTTATTTTGTATAAATATTGGATTTGTTATTATTTATTTTTTTTAAATTTCATTTGTTTACGTTAGCAAAAATTCATCAAAAGAAAAATCAAGATTAATAAAATTTACATTTATAAATTTCCAAGTTATCATACCGATAATATAGATTATCAAACTTGATATAAAAAGTTTTTTCTTTAGAACTATTTTTATACAAAATTATTTATTTTTTTTAAACTCTCTGTTATTACACTTTCTAAAGTTAGATATGGCTTATCAATAACAATTTTTACAACTATATTTCTTATAGTATTTTTTTGGTAACCAAGACCTTCCAAAGCTAGAATAGCATCATCTATTATCTTTTGATTATCTTTAATTTCTTCTGTAGAATCAATGATATTTATATTTTTTATACCATCAAATCCTTTAACCATTTGACTATTCTGCAATTCATGTATAATTCTAACAGCAACTTTTGGTCCAATACCAGAAGCTCTACAAAATACTTTACTATCATTATTAACTATAGCTGCAATAATTTCATTTGGTGTAGAAATACTCATTATTTTTAAAGCAACTTTTGGACCAACTCCACTTACTTTACAGAGAGTATTAAAACATTCTTGTTCTTCAATCGTATTAAAACCAAAAAGAGTTATAGAGTCTTCTTTAACAATAGTTTCAATTAGTAAACTTATTTTATTTTTATTATTGTGTAAAATATTTAACACTTTTGCTGAACAAAAAATTTTATAACCAACATCATTAACATTTAATATTATAAAATCTTCTGTTTCAATTTCAACAAATCCAGTTAGTTTTCCTATCATAAATTAAAAATTATTAATAACTTTCATCATAACCCCAAATAGTATTTTTATCAAACCAACCTTTTATTTTTTTAATTTTTACTTTACATCTATTTTCTTTACATTTTAATAATTTTGCTATAACATTTTTTTCAACTCTATACATAGGGTAAGCTTCTTTATTATAATTTGAATATAGCAATTGTATATCGTTTAAAGTTATAATTGTTCTGGCTTTAGATAATAATTGTTCACTTATCCAACCACTATCTCCATCTTTATCAATAATTTTAAACCAATTATCGTATTCACCAACAATTTTTACTGGCATAAATCTCAATTTATAGGTATAGAGTATTGAAAAATCTTTATTCGGTCCACTTCTTAAATTAACTTTATTTGGTTTTAAAGACATATAAGCAATTTCTTTTGAAAAAGCATTATTTAAAAAATTTAACAAAATAATAGTAATTAAAAGTATTTTTTTCATTATTTAATAAAATTAATTAACATTAAAAATGTTACAAAAGTAACTGTAAAAATCAAATTGTTGTAGTTATAAATCAAATATTTATTGTATTTATTTTCCTCTACATTATCTATATATATTTTAATTTTATCAAATAATTTTTCCTGTAAATTTATTAAAATAGTCAAAATAATATTTATAATTACAAATAAAATAATTTTCTGTTTTAACAATAAAGCGGAAATTAAACCTATAAATATTCCTACTGGTAAAGATCCTATATAATTAATTAAAACATTTTTTCCTGTAAAAATAACATTTTCTAAAGTGTTTTTAAACATAAAAATAGAAATCTTAACAGAAATAATTAATAAAAATAACCATAACAGAATATCAATTGATTTTTCCACAATTGTTATATAAATAAGTGAATAACTTGGTATTAAAACATATAAATATTTTAATTTTTTATATTCTTCTACATTTTTAAATACAATTTTAGTTAATAAAATTACCAAATTTATAATTAAAAATATAAACAAGTTTTTAGAAAAAAATACAGCAAAATAAAAAATAACAGAAAATATAAAGAAATTTATTATATCTTTATCTACAATATTTCCAATTTTTATTTGATTGATAATTGATTTAAAACTATTAATCAATTTATCTTTTAGCTTTTCTTTCTCCATAAGTTCGTTTCCTGTGTTTAAAATTATTAATTGCCAAATCCAATGCTTTTTCATCAAAATCTGGCCATAAAGTATCAGTAAAATACAATTCAGAATAACTAACTTCCCATAACAAAAAATTACTCAACCTTAAATCGCCACCTGTTCTTATAACTAAGTCTGGATAAATTATTTCTTCGTTATATAAATATTTTTTAAATATATTTTCATCTAAATCGTTAATATCTAAAATTCCATTTTTAACATCTTTAACTATTTTTTTAGTTGCGTCTACAATCTCTTTCCTACCACCATAACCAAAAGCTACATTAAAATATAAACCATCATTATTTTCAGTTTCCTTTTCAATATTTCTTATATTTTGTATTATTTTTTTATCCAAACCTTCCAAACAACCAATAACTTTTAATTTTACATTATTAGTTTTAAACTCATTTTTATTTTTTTCAAGATAAAATTTCAATAATCTAATTATAGAATTAACTTCAGCTTTTGGTCTTTTCCAATTTTCAGTAGAAAAAGCATAGACGGTTAAAGATTTTATTCCTATTTTTTTACTATATTGAAGAATCTTTATTAGATTTTCAGCACCTTGCTTATGGCCATATCTTATTTCGAAACCACGTTTTTGAGCCCATCTACCATTACCATCCATAATTATGGCAACACTTTCAGGAAAATTTTCTTTTAAACCGTCAATTTTTTGATCCATTTTATACTTAAATAGTCAATAATTCTTTTTCTTTAATTTCAACTGCATCATCACAATTTTTACAATGTTTATCAGTTAAATTTTGAACTTCTTTTTCTGTATCTTTAATTAAATCTTCGCTGAATTCCTTTTTAAATTTTTTAATGGATTCCAAAGAATCTTTTCTAATATTTCTTATAGCAATTTTTTTATCTTCACCATATTTTTTTGCTATTTTACACATTTCTTTTCTTCTTTCTTCACTTAATTTTGGAATACTAATTCTTATACCCATTCCATCCACTACAGGATTTAAACCTAAATTTGCCGCTGTTATTCCTTTTTCAACTTTTGTTACAAGACCTTTATCCCATACTTGAATAAATAAAGTTGAAGAATCCGTTGCAGATACGTTGGCAACTTGTTTTAAAGGAACTATAGCTCCTCCGTAGGATTCAACTCTTACTGGATCTAACAAAGATGGATTTGCCCTTCCAGTACTTATAGTTGCTAAATCTTTATGAAGTGATTCAACTGCTTTTTGCATTAAATCTTCTGCTTTTTGTAAAATTTCTTGCATATTACCTCTAGTAGTTATTATTTATCTTTGTAAACATCGTATAATTTGTTTTTGTACACATACATATAATCTAAAAATTTATCTAAAATAGCGATTATTTCGTTTTTTAAAATATTATTACTTTGATCTTTTAAAAAAACAATATATTTTTCCATTAAAGTATCAGCGGTTTTTTTGATTTCGTCGACAACTGGCATTAGAACATCAAATTTTATACTTTTGTCTATATCGTCTAGTTTTAATATTTCTTGTTTGATTTTTTCCGATATATCATAGTATAAAATTATCTTTTCATAAATGTTTTTTTCTTCCGTTATCATCGTTGTTTTTTTATGGTTAGTTGAATTTTAAAGTATTTGATTAAAAAATCAATATGCTTTTTCATGATTGTATAGGTTCACCCAGCTTGAGATAAAAACCTCTTTTCTTTTTCTCTCTCAGAATACTCCATAGGACTTAAATAGTCAATAGATGAATGTGGTCTTTTATTATTATA
>CATOLK010000006.1 GCA_951801155.1 uncultured Rickettsiales bacterium
GTATTAATGGTTTTACAATAAAACTATTACTATTGTTGTTATTATTACTATTATTGCTATTATTAGTACTATTAATACTATCCGTATTATAGCAATATCTATTATAGTATTTAATAAAGTTCTGTCTCTGCCTCTGTCAACTTATATATCAAATTATTAAATAATTAATTTTTATTTAATATTTTTATTATTTATGTTTATTTTGTTGATTTTTCTTTATTTGTGTCATTTTAAATTAGATTTTCTTGTAAGTTTGTCTTACTAGAAAATCTAATCTGGAATTACGAAATAATGGAAAATTAAAGAATAAATAATTATAAAAATAAATAATTTTAAAATACAAATAATACTATTTGATGTATAAGTGGATAATGTCTTACTTTTTTAATAGTTGTTGAAAAATAAATAATTATATTTATCATAAAAATTAATTTTTTAAAAAAAATATATGAAAACTTTTGAAGAAATTAAAAATAAGTATGACCATATATTTAATGGTTTAAATGGTTATAGTGTAAGTTTAACTGAAAAACAAAATAAAATTAATGATTTATACATAAAAGATTTAATTTACGGAGAAACTCCTATAGAGTTATTATATGCTTTATTTCAATTGGATTTTATAAAAGATTATATGAGTAGAGCAAAAGTTTTTTATGATTTGGGTTCAGGAATCGGAAATATGGTTATTGGAAATTATTTAATAGGAAATTTTGAAAAATGTGTTGGTGTTGAGTTATTAGATAGTTTATATAAAATTTCAAAGATTGCAGAAGAAAGACTGATTTCTTTTGACCCTAATGCAAAAAATAAAATTAAATTTATTCATGATAATATTTTAAATATAAATATTAGTGATGCAGATTTGGTTTTATTTTGTTGTCCTAATAAGGATGAAAACTTAAGATCAAAGATGGAAGAGATATTTAAAACATTAAAAAAAGGAGCTGTAATACTTTCTTTAATTCATATAATACAAAACAAGAAAGATTTTGAAATGTTGGCAGCAAAAATGGTTAGAAGCGCATGGGGCGAAACTCCCATGATGTTTTATAAAAAAATTACAGATTCTTATTAAGATTTATATATAAATGGTTTTGTAGAATTAATTAAAATTTAACCTTTTATGTACTTTTTTTATTTTACTACCGTTTATTCTTTATTTTTTGTTATTTATATTTTTAGATTGTAATTTTACTTAGCTATAAAATAAAAGAATGTTTTTGTATTAAAAAAATTTGTTTCGCTAGATCTTATATTAATAATTTTCAAGTAATAATTCAATAAGTAATATTATTTGGAATAATATAATATTTACTGAAAATAATAGATTGAAAATTATTTTTGTTATAAAAATAGTCAAATATATGCGGTAATAAAATTATTTAAACAATATTAGACTCTTATACAGAAAATTTTTCGCAAAAAACAAATATTTAAAAAACAAGAACTTTTAATGAAAATTTGTCAAAATACATTTCCATTATTAAAAATTTAAAGCATTTTTAAATAAGATTTTGGGCTTTGTTGAAAATTATATTTTTTACAATTGTTTAATAATATTGATAAATATATAATTTCTTATATAGAAGGCCTAATAATAACTGTACAATTTTTTATATGAATTATCTATTTAATTTTTATTAAAAAAAATCAAATTTTTCTTGACTTTTAAAAAATTTATAACTAAAATATATATTAGGTATTCCACAATAGCTCAGCGGTAGAGCTATCGGCTGTTAACCGATCGGTCGTAGGTTCGAATCCTACTTGTGGAGCCATCCATTTATCTTATAAATATTTAAATTTAATCATTTTTGTCATGAAAATAAACAAGAACGAAACACTCTTTGTAGTAGCATTAGATGTTGAAGCGGGTGAAAAATTTAAAGATTTTGACTTAATATATACTGGTGTTGGAAAAGTAAATGCTGCATATATCCTAACAAAAGAACTAATTATTAGAAAATTCAAAAATAAAATGCCTAAATATGTTGTAAATTTTGGCAGTTGTGGTAGTAAAAAATTTAAAAAAGGAGAATTGGTTGCTTGTAATAAATTTATTCAAAGAGACATGATGGATTCAAATAACTCGTTAAAATCTGAGATAGGTATAACCCCAAGGGATTCGATTCCAATGATTATAGAACATAAAAAGATTATAGAAAATTTAAATTATGCAATATGTGGAACTGGTGATAATTTTGCAACTGAACAATCAAAATTAGATATAGTCGAAGCGTATGATATGGAAGCATATTCATTGGCTAAAGTTTGTTATCTGGAGAAAGTTGACTTTATTTCAATAAAATATGTTACTGATGGAATAGAAGAAAATGGAAATAATGATTGGGATAAAGAAGTATTATCTAGTTCTGATGCATTTTATAAATATATAAATGAAAATTTACTAATATAATCTTAAAATTTATTTGTTTATTTTATATTTTAGCTAGAAAAAATTATTCAACATAATAGATTTTTGCGTAGAAATAGTATAACTTTCCAAAAAATTCTAAACCTTATTTCAAAATACTTCAAATTTTTAAAATTTTTTTGTCTTTTTTATATTAATATTTGTTTTTTTGTGGAAAATTTTTATTGATAAGATTCAATAAATTATTCAAAGCAGTAAATGTGTGAAAAAGTATTTAAAAATTTTTCCACTTTAAATTTTATATATAAAATCTAAAATTTTATTAATTATAATAATTGCTTCATTTTTTTCATTTAAAATACTCAATGTATTAGAAAAATATTGAAAATAATCATTATCTATAATAATTTTTATAGCTTTTTCATAACTAAATATATTAATACTTTCTTCAATATTAGATATATCAATATTAATTTTGTCACTATTTTTATCGAAATTTGAAATTTTTCTTATTTTTATATTATCGTCAAAGAAAGTTTTCAGTTTGTTTTTATTATCTTTTGATGATAATAATGCTAAATATTCTTCATAAAAAGTATCTTTTAAGTATCTTTGTGTTTTTTGGTTTGTATATTTTTCAAGTTTTAATATATTCTCAAGTATAAAATTTTTATTATTTGTTACATTTATTAAGTGTTCAAAATATTTTGAAAAATCACCACCCCTGTGTACTACGTCCTGAATTTTATACAATAGTATTACTATTTGTAAATTTTTTTCATTATTAGCTGGATTAATATTTTCTAAATTTGAAATATTATTCTGCAAAGTATTAACTTTTTCTTGTAAATCCAATATAAGTTTTTCAAAATTTTCTATTTTACCGGCAAAAAATTCTTCTTTTAATTTTACTTTTTCTTCAAAATTATCTAAAGTATCCTTTATTAATTCAACATTTTCTTCTTGATCTATAATATTTTCTTCTAAAATTCCTTCTATATTTTGTTGCAATAAGTATTTATTTTTTATTTTATAAGTAATACAAACAATTAGCGTACAGAATGTTATAATAATTATATATTTAACATATTTAAATATTTTTTTAAAAATACTTTTAAATTTATTTTTTAAATTCAACTCTTTTTTAAAAATTTTAGGCATAATTTATTCACAAATTTTTAATAATTCATCATATGCTTCATTAAAACCATTTAAAGAATATATATCAATTAATTTTTTATCGTTTATATATTCTACACTAACACTAAAAACAGTAGATTTTTTTAACTCATCTATAATTTGTGTATCATCATATGAATTATAAGCCCAAGCTTTATCTTCATATGCAAAAATTGGAAATTTTCTCTTTGCTATATCTAATTCTGCCTTGATTATTTCTTTGTTTAAAATTTGTCCAAATGATAAATATATTTCTGGTTTAAATTCATCTCCTTTTTCTATTATGACATTAAAAAGAGACTGCCCTCTTTTATTAAAATTATCATATCTTTGCTGTGGAATCGAAACCATGTAACACAATAATTTCTTATGGTTATTTATTGTTTTAAACAATACCCAATCGCCAAATACCGCAACAGGTTCTCCTCCATAGCTACTATGACTATAAAAAAAATTAAACAATAAAAAAATTAAAACAAATAATGTCTTATTTTCTAATTTTTTCATATTATTTATACTAATTGTTAATTTTTAGCCTTGAGAAACTTTGTTTCTTGGATTTTTTTTATTAATTACTACCAAAACTGTCTTTTGTGAGCCATCTTTTCTGCTCTTTTTTCTTCTAACAACCTTACAGTTTTTATCTCTGTTTTTACATGTTTTTATTGATGCTGCAATTCTCATTGTCTTTAAAATTGTTGATAAAAAATAATATATACCAAAGTAGTATAGTATATAATAATTATTTTGTCAATAGATTTTTAATTATATCATTTATGCAAAAAATAATAAAATTACATAATAACTTTTAATTAAATACTTGCAAATAAAATTATTAAAAATAATATAATCCATATTAAAATAATGTTTTAATGCAAATATGAAGGCGAAAATAAACAATTTTCTATTAAAAATAAAAGAAAAATTATCTAATTCTTTTAGTTTATTTAAAAAGAAAGTAAGCGATTCCTATTATAAATGTAAAAAAGGAGACGAAACTTTAAAAAATATATTATTATATTGGTCATTTATACCATGTACTTTATATTTATATATAAGTTATAAATTTTATTTATTTCGTTTAATTAGATCTATAATAAATATATTTATGTTATTTTTTACTGTTTTATGTTTCTATTTTATACAAAAAGCTGTAAAGGTTCATCCTGAATATGATTCAGAAGTAACTGAAGAGTTGGAAAAAGCAGAATATTATTCAACATTAACTGAAGAAGAGTATAAAAAAGCTATAAAAACAGATAGTTTTAATAAAAAGAAAAATTTTATAAAAAGAATTCTCAATATAGGAAATTCAAAAAAAGTCGATTTATACAAAATAGTTAGAATTTTTGTTGTATTAACTTTTTTAGTAGCTTTAAAAAGAATTATTTTTTAATATAATTTTTTATAATTATTAGGTCTTCTGCATAAAAAATTATCAATTTCATTAATACATCTAATAAATTAACAATTTATAAAAATTAAAATTTAATATCAAGCAATTATTGGATTATTTTTATTTTTGACGACTCTCCTATACCACTTAAAAGGATGGGAAGAAGTCACTAAGACCATGTATGCAAAAGTGGCAACCGCGTAATGTAAGCAATTTTACAACAGAGGCAGTCCCGAATTTTTAAAAGAGTCTCTGGGATTCATACAAACCCTGTCCTTTAAAGTAGTATTAAACCAATATTAATACAATAAAATTTTATTTTCAAGATTTTTTATATCACTTTTAATATTTTCTGCAAAATTATCAATTAATAATAAATATTCATTTTTTTGATTTTCTGTACTTTTTTGATTTTTACCATTAAGTTCAATTTTTTTTATAATATTAGCTACAATTAGTTTTTCTTTTGTTTTTTCAATTTCGTTTATTTTTTCTCCATAACCAGTATTAACACTAATTTTATTTTGTTGTATATATTTACTTATGGATTTTATAAATAAAAACATATTTTCTTCCATTTTTTCATCCATTAAATTACTTAATTTTATTCCTGTCTCGAACAATAAAAATGATAACAAAATAGTTTCATCTATATTACAATTAAGATTTACAGTAATCTTATTGTATTCCTTATTTAATTCTTTTGAAATATTTTCAAACAGAGTTTTTTCATTTTCGCTATTATAATTTACCTTTGTTTTAACACTTCCTATACTAATTTCCATTTGCTGCATATTTTTACTCCATTTCCTGAATTATATTATTATAGTTATCTAAAATTTCTAGAAAATAATTTTTTAAATCTGATATTTTTTCACTTTTGTTTTTCATTTCTTTTGTTAATGTTTCAATTGTATTTAATTGGGATTTATTTAAATTTACTAAATTTAAATTTTTTTCATTTAAAATAATTATTTTATTTTTTAAAACTTCATTTTCTTTTGTAAATGCTTCAATATTATTTTTTAGGTTTTTATTCTCAATTTTTAATTTATCTATAGTTGTAAAACAATCTTTATTTATTTTTTCTTTTTCCTCCAATTCCATTGCTATAATTTTAAAAGCAGTCATATCTTTTGTATTTATTTTATTTTCATTACTATTTAATTTTTCATTATATTCAGATTTTATTTGATTAATTTTATCATTGTATTTGATTTTTACTTTGTTGCTTTTAATTTCCGCTTTTATTGTTTTTTTAAAAAGTTTGTTGTTATTTTTGGATATAAGCAATTCATTAAAAATTATTTTAGAAATAAATATTTTATTTTTTATATTATTATCATTAATTTTTTTGCTTGTTAATATTTCAATTTCTTTTTTTAGTGAAAAAATTTCCTTATTTTTCCTATCCATTATGGATTTTACTGTAGATAATAGACTATCAAATGAAGCATTTATTTCGTTTTTTTTATCAAAAAGTAAATTTTTTACACTATCCATATCTAAAAAGTTATTGATTATTGTAATATTTTGTTTTAAATTATATTTAATGGTAAATGATTTTTTGATAAAATCAAGTAATTTTATAAAAAATTTAAAGTAATGCTTTAGGAATATGAGTAACGTTGAGACCAATATAATAAATGATATAGACAATTTTGAAATGACTGTTGGGTCGAATACAGTAAGTTCAGAATTAATACCTTACGCCTGTTATTATAATGAAAATACAATTTTAACAGAAAATGGAGAAATGTTACAAATTGTTAAAATACCATCTTTTGTTACAAACAAATCTAAAGAGAATTTTTATTCTCTGAGAAGTATTTTAAATAAAACTTTTAAAAAAAATTCTAAAAATGAAAATTTAAGTTTTTGGTTTCAAACTGTTAGAAAACCAGTGGATATAGTTCCGCAAAATCAAAAATATGACAATTATACTGCAAAATTTGTTATGGATAAATGGAATAGTCATTATAAATGGGATAAACAATTTGCTAATGAAATATATATAACTGTAATTATAGCTCCAAATAATAATAGTGTTTCTAAAGTTTTTGATCTTATAAAAGCCATAAGTTTTACACTTTTGAAAAATTCTAAATTAAAAGAATTTGCTAAAATGAATAAAATTTTGACAGATACTGTAAATGGAATTTTAAAGGATTTGTCTCTATATGATGCTAAACTTTTAACTATAAAAAATATTGATGGTGTATATTATTCTGAACATTTGAAATTTTTTTCACTAATAATTAATAATGATCACGATAAAATAAAATTACCAACAAATTCTTTATCTGAATCATTAATTAGAAAAAAAATAGCTTATGGAAAAAATTTAATCCAAATATTTGATAAAAATGGTTCCTGTTATTCAAGTATAATATCTTTAAAATATTGTAACAACATATTACTTTCACAATTAGATAAAATTATACAATTAAATCAAGAAATGGTGATAACTCAGTCTGTAAGTTTTATAGATAAAAAACAGGTTAACGATGAAATGTTAAATTATTTTGAAATTTTATCAATGAATGAAGACCCTGTAATTTTAAATCTATCAGAAATAAATACAATGTTACCAAAAGAAGAAGGTGAGGACGATAGGATATGTTTAAGTCAATTATTAATACAGGTGAGGGCTAATGACAAAGATATTTTATTAGATAATATAAAAAAATTATTTAAAGTATTAGGAAATTTGGGTATAGTAGCTGTTAGAGAAGAAATGTTTATGCCTACATTATTTTGGAGTCAATTGCCGGCTAATTTTAATTATATAAAAAGATTCCAAAAGATTTCTGTTGATAATGTTTGTAATTATACATCATTATTTAATTTTCCCACAGGAAAATTAACTGGAAATTATTGGGGAGATTCTTTAATTGTATTGAAAAGTGCTTTGGATACTCCGTATTTCTTTTCTTTTCATTTAGAGAAAAATGGAAATACATTATTTATAGGGCCGAAAAATTTTAAAAAAACAAAGTATATGAATCTTTTTTTAATGGCAGCTACAAAGCAAGCAAAAAGAATTATATATATTGATAATACTAATAGATCAAAAATTTTTATAAATAGTCTTAATGGAGATTATTATTTTATAACGAGACAAGAGTCAAAAAGAAAGTTAATAATAAATCCATTTAAAATGGAAAACAATCCGGAAAATATGAAGTTTATATTGAATTGGTTATATCAGATAATAAAAAGAGAAGATGATGGTATGATAAAATTAGATGAAAATGATACAGGTTTAGAGCAGGAGTGGGAAAAGTTGAAGAATATTATACAGAATAAAAAAGAAACTATAAATAAAATCGAAGATGTTTTTAATATATCTAAAGAAGAAAAGTTTCCTAATATATGTTCTATTTTAAAAAAATGGGTAGATCAAACAAGATATGGATTTATATTTAATGAGGAAAATACTCTTGATTTATTTAAAAATAATATAACTGGTATAAATTTAAACTCAATAGTGAATAACGAAGAACTAAAAGTTGCTGTATTTGATTATATAGTTCATAGTTTAATTCAAAATTCAAACGGTGAACCTACAATTTTAGCCATAGATGAAGGATGGCTGCTTTTCGATAATGCTTATTTTGGTCCTAAAATAGCGGAGATAACAAAAAAATTATATGATAAAAATATTGCTATAGTTATGACTACCAGCGGTGCAGATAGTTATGATTCTAGTTATATACAATCTTCTGTTAAAAATATTTTTCCAACTCAAGTATTTTTACCAAATGTAAAAGCAACAATTTATCAAAGAAAAATTTATAATATAAGTGAAGAAGAGTCGAGAATTTTATCGGTTATGAAAGAAAGTTCTGGAAATATTATGTTGAAACATAATGGAAACTCAATAATATCTTCAATAGATTTTAATTTCTTAAAAGAAGAGGAACAAAATATTTTTACAAACGGGAATATTATTTCAAATATTATGTCTGAATCAAAAGAATTAATAAATTCCGATAAAGCTGAAAATTGGCTACCATTAATGATGTTACTTATAAAAGAATACAATAAAGTTAAGTTTGAACAGAAAATGAAGGAAAGAGAAAAAAGACAAATACAATGGGAAGAGGCAAAACAAACCGGCGATAATAGTGCTGTTTTAAAATCTGAATAAAAAAAGGAGAAAAATATGTTTAAAAAAATAGTAGAATTTATAAAATCAAATTTCTTAATAGAAAAAGAAAAACTATCAAATATTGATTTAATGTGCATTACTGACGAATATGAATGTTTTAATTATTTATATGGTGATTTTATTTTGGATGATTTTGTAACTTTTGGCAAAAAAAATTATTTGAATAAAGATTACGAAGATTTTGTTTTTAATGATTTGGATTATTTTAATGTGTATAGTATTTTGAATGAAAATACTTTATATAAATTTATAAATGATAAAATAAAAAATGGAGAAAAAGTAGATTTTTTGAATTTAGCTAGCGGTGCTGGAAAATTAGTTATATTTGCGAATATTTTTTATAAATTAAATAGTTGTATGGCTGTTGAAAATATATTTGAATTATTTGAACTATCTAAGCATATTGCCTATAAAATTTTTGAAAATGAAAATTACACAAATTTATTACAAAATACAGATATTTCTTTTCAAAATGAAAGTATTTTAAATGTTAATTTAGAGCCTTTTAATGTAATTTTAATTGATTATAATAATAATAATATTAATTTTAATGAAATTCTGGAAAACAAAATTAAGAACGAATGTAAAAAAGGAACTATGATTGTTAAAATTATCGATCCTTTTGAGGAAAGTGTTTGTTTAAAATTACTTAAAGCTAAAATTTTTAAAAACGATAAAAAAAATAACTTTTTTGTTTATTATTATTTGGTTGAATAATTTTATAGTTTTAATTAATTTTTTAAGCTAGTTTTTTAATAAGTTTTTAATATTTTTTATTTAAAGATGTCATTTTTATGTATATTTACTATTTTGATAGTAATTAAAAATAAGGAGAATTGCAGATTAAAAGGTAAGTGTAAAATTAAATCATATTTATTACACTTCCATCAATAAAATAATCATATATAGTATATAAAAAATATAAAAATAATATATATGTTTTACGAATTTCGTTTTCCAGAATCTATTTCCATGAAATCAACAATTTCAATAGAATTTAACACAAATGTAATGATTAGCAAAAATGGACAAGAACAAAGAATAGCCAACAGAGAATATTCAAGATTAGTTTATAATGTAACAAATGGACTAAAAACAAAGAGAGATTTGGAAGAGATTATAAAATTATTTAGAATAGTAAAAGGTAAAAATATAGGTTTTAGGTTTAAGGATTGGACTGACTACTATGCAAAAAATCAAATAATAGGTATAGGAACAGGTGACAATAAAGTTTATCAATTAGTAAAAAGCTATAATATTTCCATAGATGATGAAAAAGTAATCTATGCTAGAAAAATAACAAAACCAGTAAAAAATACAGTTAAAGTTTTTGTTAACAACATAGATGTAACAAACTCATTAAATATAAATTATAAAAATGGAGAAATTAATTTTAAAACTGCACCAGACGAAAATGAAATAATTAGTGCAAATTTTGAATTTGATGTTCCCGTTAGATTTGATAGTGATAATTTAGAATTTAATCTAAATAGCCCAACTAGTGGAAAAATTAAAGATATCAAGCTTATTGAAATATTATAATTTATTATCAGACCTCCTACATAAAGATGTGGGAAGTCTATTAAAACTTCCTAATGATTTTTTATTATAACAATCCAAATTCTTCCAAAACCGTTTTATATATCTCTTTTTTGAATTTAGGAACAGAGTTTAATAACTCTTCTGCTGTCATATTTTTATAATTTGAAAATTCAACTTCTTCAGTATTATCAAATTTAAAATTTTTATCTTTGTTCAATTTTATGAGAAAAAATTTTTTTTCTTGTCCATCATAGCCGAATTTTTGTCCATTTGGAAATAAATACTGTATAAAATTTCTAGTTTCCTTAATAATTTCAAAATCATCTTTATTTATATTTATTTCTTCATATAATTCTCTATACAAAGCATCGATTGGAGTTTCTTCATTATCAATACCTCCTTCTGGTTCTTGCCAACTTTCAGGAAAATCAGTTCTTTGAAATGAAATAATATTATTATTTTTGTCTAAAACTATCGCCCCTATGGCACGTCTAAATGTCATAAACCCTCTTTCATATTTTTATTGATTGTTTATAGATTAATTTGTTTTATTTGTCAACAAATAATATAAATTTAGTGATCATTAATAAAAATAAATTATCATTTTCCAAAAAAATGTTAATTTTTGCTATCAGGTTTATTAAAACAATAGAAATAAAAAAGCAGAATTAATTTTAATAAAATCAATACTTGATAAATAAAGAAAAATTATGAAAATAAAAAACATAAAAAAAATATAAAGATAAAAAGTAAGTGGTGTCTTAGAAATTATTTTATCTTGACAATAAAATCAATATGTTATATTATAAATATATGAAATCGTTTTTATAGGTTTTGGTCCCTTCGTCTAACGGTTAGGACGCTAGCCTCTCACGCTGGTAACACGGGTTCAAATCCCGTAGGGATCACCATTTATTATCAAGAATTAATATACATATTCATAAATATTTCTTGCAAAATAAAACAGCAATAATAATAATTAAGAAAGATTAATTTTTATAAGAAAAAAAATGAAAACAAAAATTCTAAATTTAGATAGTGGTAGGGAACCAATAATTTTGCTAAATAAGGATTCTGAATTAGTAAAAAAAGAAGGTTTTTCACCATTAGCAAGAGTAAAAATTTTTGATGATAACAAATATGCTTATGCTACATTATATTTGACAGAAACTGAAGTTAAAAATGATGAAGTAGGTTTATCAAAAAAAATTCAAACTATTTTAGACGCTAAAGATGGTGAAGAGTTTGATATAAAACATATGGAACCACTATTGTCTTTCAGTACAATTAGAGATAAGTTAAGAGGTAAACCATTTACAGAAGAAGGTATTTATAATGTTATAAAAGATGTTGTAGATGGAAAATATACCGATATGCACATGTCATGTTTATGTTCTGCAACAGAAGGTAGTCAATTGTCAGATGAAGAAATAGCTTATTTTGCAAAAGCAATGACAAATACTGGAGAGGTTATAAAATGGGATTATGATATTGTGGTTGATAAACACTGTATTGGTGGTATTCCAGGAAATAGAACAACTCCACCAGCAATTGCAATAGTGGCAGAATACGGCTTACATATTCCTAAAACTTCGTCAAGAGCTATTACTTCACCAGCTGGAACAGCAGATACAATGGAGGTTTTAACTAATATTATGGTACCAACAGAAAGAATTAGAGAAATAGTTGATAAAGTTGGTGGTTGTTTAGTTTGGGGTGGGGCAGTTGATTTAAATCCATCTGACGATATAATAATTAATGTAAAAAAAGATTTGGACTTAGATAGTAAAGGCCAAATGTTAGCTTCAATTTTATCTAAAAAGGTTGCTGCTGGTTCTACACATATTTTAATTGATGTTCCATATGGTCCTTCTGCAAAAACTAAAACATTAGAAAGTGCACAACAATTAAAAGATGATTTTGAAAATCTTGGTAAAAAATTGGGTGTAACAGTTTTAGTAAATATTAGCGATGGTGCACAGCCTGTTGGAAATGGAGTTGGTCCAGCTTTAGAAGCAAGAGATATAGTTAAAGTTTTAAAAAATGAACCAGATGCTCCAAAAGATTTACTAGAAAAAACAATCTATTTATCTGGGCTTATAATAGAATTTGATCCTAAAGTTAAAAAAGGTGAAGGAGAGAAAATTGCTAGAGAAATTCTTGAAAGTGGAAGAGCTTGGAAAAGATTTGAACAAATCTGCGAAGCTCAAGGTGGTATGAAAGAAATACCAGAAGCAAAATTGAGCTATGACGTGTTAGCAGAAAAAGATGGTATTGTTTATGAATTTGATAATAGAAAATTATCACAATTAGCAAAATTAGCTGGTTGTCCATCTCAATGGGCTGCAGGTGTTTATTTATATAAACATTTAAATGATACAGTTAAAAAAGGTGAGAAATTATATACAATATATAGTAATTCACAGGGTGAACTTGATTTAGCTAAATCTTTAACTGAAGAAGTTGAAATAGTTAAAGTTAAATAGTCTTTATATTTAAATAACCGACTAACATAGTTTAGTTGGTTATTTTATTATCATAATTCAATTTATTTTCTAATTTAGTTTATTTATTTTTAATATTTTTGTCTCTTTTATTTAAAAATCATTTTTCTTTAATTTAAATTTTATTTTTAAACATTTTTTAATGTATTTTACAAGTTATAAATATTTAATAAATAAAATTGTATTTCTTAATTTTAATAAAAAAATAGTACATTAATTTAAAAGATAAAGTCTAGAAACAACTGCTTTATTGGTGCGGATAAAGGGACTTGAACCCATATGCCTTTCGACACTAGATCCTAAGTCTAGCGCGTCTACCAATTCCGCCATATCCGCATTTCTTCTATTATAAAAAATCTTAATTAAAAAATCAATAAAAATTTAATCAATTTGGTACTACCCACTTATATATTAAATTATTAAATAATTAAAAATATCCTTTTTATTTAATATTTTTGTTATTTATGTTTATTTTGTTGATTTTCCGTTATTTATGTCATTTTAGATTAGATTTTCTTATAAGTTTGTTTTACTAGAAATTCTAGTCTGGAATGACGAAATAACGGAAAATTAAAGAATAAACAATTATAAAAATAAATAATTTTAAAATATGAATAATACCATTTGATATATAAGTGGGCAATCCATCAATTTAAAGGTATAATATTATTTTTATACTTAATATTAACTTAAAAACTTGAGTTATAAACTCAAAAATATAATTTTTATATTTTTCCAACAACAATTAACTAAAATCTTTAGTTAAAAGACCATGTAATAAAAAATATAAAATTATTAAATCCTTGCAAATTAATAATAATAAAACTATAAAAATAACAGTGTAAATTTAAGTCACAATTAATTATTAATAATATTGAAAAAAATGAAAAATTTAAATAAATTAAAAGGTAAATTTATAACTTTTGAAGGAGGAGAAGGAGCTGGCAAAAGCACTCAATCAAAAAAATTAGTTGAATATTTAAATAACAATAATATAGAAACGGTTTGGACAAGAGAACCAGGTGGTTGTGAAGATGCAGAAGAAATTAGAAAACTATTAATAAGTGGTGGAAAAGATAGGTGGGATGGAATTACAGAATTACTATTAATGTATGCAGCAAGACGAGTTCATACAGAAAAAAAAATAAAACCATTATTACAAAAAGGTATAACCGTAATATCCGATAGATATCTTGATTCTACTTTAGCCTATCAAGGTTTTGCTTCAGATATCCCTGTAGAAACAATAAATTCTGTCAGAAATATAGTATTAGGAGATTTTAGACCCGATTTAACAGTAATTTTAGATTTAGAACCACAAATAGGATTAAATAGAGTAGATATTAGGGGGGTAAAAAACAGATTTGAAGACAAAGATTTTATTTTTCATCAAAAAGTTAGAAAGGGGTTTGACTATATTTATAACAATGAAAAAGAAATTAGAAATTTTATTAAAATAGATGTTGAAGATAAAAATATAGATGAATTATTTGAGATAATAGTGGAAAAAATTTGTGAAAATATTAAATAATTTAAAGAGAATTTTACATGGAATATATTTCAATTAAATTGTTTAACGGAACTTATAAATTAAAATATTAAAAATGAGTAAATATTTATTTGATACAGTACTTACGGAAGGCTTGATTTTGAAAAGACCAAACAGATTTTTAATGGATGTTTTGATAAACAATGAATTAGTAAGATGCCATTGTCCTAGTACTGGAAGAATTGGTGGAATTACATTCGATAAAATCCCCTGTTTACTATCAAAATGCAATAATTCTAAAAGAAAAACTGACTATACAGTTGAGGCAATAAGTTTAAATAAACAGGAGGATAAGAAAAAATATTGGATAGGAATAAATCAAGTAAAAGCCAATAGATATATAGAATATTTTTTAAAAACCAATCAATTAAGTAAAATTGTAAAATGTGATAAAAATACTAAAATTTTAAGAGAAAAATTTATAGGGAATTCAAAACTTGATTTTTTAGTTAATAATTCATATATTGAAGTTAAAACTCCGTTGGTACAACTACAATTGAAAAAACATTATTTTACGAATAAAAATATTAAAATAAGTGATTTTAAAAATTTTAATTCTACTGATAGGTTTTTAAAACATATTGAAGAACTTTCAAATTCTTTAAAAATTCATGAAAAGGCATATTTAATAACACTTTTTATGTTTGATGCGAAAAAATTTAATCCTCCGCGCAGTGAAAGATACGAATATATATTCAATGCCGTTTCTCAAGCAAAAAATTCTGGTGTTGAAATATGGCAAGTTAATTTATCTGTTGATGAATATGGGGTAGAATTAAAAAGTTATGTTTTATTAAAATAAGAATAGATCTCCTTTATAAAAATTATATGTTTGTCAGTAGTACTAAAGATAATTTATTTTATTTTTCAATCGCATTTTACTAAAGCCTAATAGGGTAATTTTGAGAGTTTAAAATATTTTTAACACAAACAAAAAAACCAGAACTCGAAACACAAGATATTAAGTTCTATAAATTAACAAATAAATCAAAAAATCTAGGCTCTCAGGTAGAATTTTAAATAAAAACAAAATAAAAAAGCAGACTAAAACAAAATTATAGTTAATTCTAGTCGTTTTCTTCAATTTCTTCTAAAAATGTTTTACCATTTATATTTCTAAAAATAATTCCAGTTGCTTTTATTAGAGAAACTATAGCTTTTTTTCTATCTAATGTAATAAAACCACCATTTGTATCACTTTTTTCGTAAATAATTTCTTTAATACCAGCTTGTAATAAATGTTTTAAGCAATTATCACAAGAAATATGAGTAACATAAGCTTTACAACCTTTAAGAGAAGTTTGAGCAAATATTAAAGCATTCATCTCTGCGTGTATTGAAACCATATCTTTATATGGTCTTTCAAAAGTCATGTAATTTTCATTACAACCCATAACAAAACCATTATAACCAAAAGATATTGGTTTATTATCATTTGTAACAAGAACACAACCAACCTGTGTTGAAGGATCTTTAGATTTTTTAGAAACTGTCCAAGCTATAGACATATAATATTCATCCCAATTCATAATAGTTTTATATTATTGACATATAATGTATGTTATATGTTAAAAATTTTAAATCAATAGATCTTTAACATAAAAAAATTCCATAAAAAACAAACTTTAATATATTAACAAGATATATACCGTATTATCAATTATTTGGTTAATACAATTCTATGGAAAAGATTCTATAAAATATTTTTTTAAAAAAATAGAAGCAGTCAATAATAGTCAAACAAAACTAAAAAACATTTAAAAAGGAAGATATTAATGAAATAATAGATGAATGTCCAGGGAAGGATATTACTATAGAAATATTAAAAAATCATTATTGGAGTGTTAAAAGACTGTAATACAATGATATAGTTTGATTTTTTTTGGTGGTGTTGTGTATATTTTAGAAAATTTTAAATTTAAATAAAAAATTAATAGCAATATTATTTATTTCTTAGTTTTTAACAAAATATAAACAGCTCCAGTTCCACCATCTTTTTTTTGTGCATCTACATATTTAATGACTTTCGATGAAATATTTGGATGCTTCATCCATTTTCCCATTGAATTTTTTATACTTTCTCTATCTTCTTTTGTTCCTTTTCCTTTGCCAGTTATAACCAAAATTAACTTTAATCCAAAATTATAGGCATTATTTATATTTTTAATTAAAGAATCAAAAGCTTCTTCAAGGGTTAAACCATGAAAATCCAATCTTAAATCAATTTTTATTTTTCCAGCCTTTAATTTTCTATCTGTATTATTATCAATTCCCAAACTTTTATCTTTTTCTAATTTATATTCGTAGTCATAATTATATTCATCTATGTTTTTTAGTTCATCAGTATAAGATTTTTTATTATTTAATTTTTCAATTAAATTATTAGTTATATTATCTGTAGAGTTTTTGATTACTATATTTTTATTAATTTTCTTACAATTTTTTATTTCATTTAACCAATTATTATCAGACATATAAAACTAAAATTCTATATTTATTTTTTTTAATACTTTTATGGGAATTAATAAATACATTTCCCCTGTAGAGTATTGATAACCGGAGTTTTCTTCTCCTTCCTCTCCAAAACCAAAAAATATATCCCCTCTCACAACACCTTTTATAGCAGAACCGGTATCATTCGCAATAACCAATTTATTAAATTGCTCTCTAATATCATATTTTTTTATATGCATTGTATTCAGCCAAATTGGAAAACCGTACGGTATATATTTTTTATCAACTGCTATAGTTCTAAAGGGAACCAATTTAGAACCAAATGCTCCTTTAAAATTATTATCCTCTAAGATTTTAAAAAATATATATGATTTATTAACGTTTAGGATATTT
The DNA here is from genome assembly GCA_951801155.1 of uncultured Rickettsiales bacterium. Taxonomy (GTDB): domain Bacteria; phylum Pseudomonadota; class Alphaproteobacteria; order Rickettsiales; family UBA1997; genus CATOJU01. Next base: position 17,569 of record CATOLK010000006.1, read on the forward strand.
TTTGCAAAAACCAAATTTTTTTTTAATTCTTGTTTAATAGATTTAGTATCAGCTTTTGCTTCAGTTAACAAATTATTTCTACTCATATATTTTCCTATAGAAGTATATTTATGATTATTTTTACCATCAAAACCAATAGAAATAATTTTATTTTCATCAACCAACTCTACATTACCAGAACCTTGAATATGGAAAAAAAATAATTCAACCAAATCATTGGTATATAAAATTTCTAAATTTTTATTTGCCAAAACACCATTATTTATCTGTTCTCTAGTGTAATATTTAATTCCATCAACTAAATCATTTGGGCGTTTATAGATTGGATATTTAAATATATTATCTCTTTTTCTTTTTGCTTTTATAGTTGGCATATAATAGCCAGTAAATAAGGAATAATTATTTTTATTATCAATAATTTTAAAAGGAATAAAATAATTTTCAAAAAATACCTGAATATATTCTTTATTATAATTTTTTATTATGTCTGCTATTTTACAAACACTATAAAAATCATTTTTATTTATTTTTCTATTTGCCTGTGGAAAAATTGGATATTTTATAGATAAAGAAACAATTCTTTCACAATTATCTAAAAAAACATCTAATGCTTCTTTATAGTTTTCATTATTCCATCCATACAAATTCTCAAAACTAGTTTCCTCTAGAGATAATTCATTTGATAATCTTATCTTAATATTTTTAGAATAACAATTCTTTTGTAAAAAAAATAAAATGACACAACACAGTATAATTTGTAAGTAGTTTATCATTTTATTTTATAATTAATTTATAAAATTCAATAACCAATAATTATTATCAGTCTTAACAAATGTCCAAATTTCTCCTATATCGCCAACTTTATCTTTTGAACCCAAAACCACATTTTTTTCGTTATCTTCAGCATAATTTATTTGTTTCATTTTTAAAGCTACTTTAATACAGTTTGGATTACTTTCAAAATTCTTTTCTAAAATACTAATTTCATCAAAAGATATAACAACCGTTTTATAATTGATTTGCTTTTCTTCCATTTCTTTAATATTTTTATTAAATATTGCCAACATATCTTTTGTAAGCATTTGTTCTAAAATTTTTAAATCCTTATTATTAAAAGCATCTAAAATTGTTATAACAGCTTTTTCTGATGTTTTTTTAAATAATTCTTCATCAAACCCTTCTTTTTTATTATTTTTATTTGAAATATTTTTTATTCTATTCGTATAATTTTCATAAATATTTTCAAAAAATTTTTTATTATTTGAATTTATAGTATTTTGTGTAGTTTTTGTACTATTTGATGAAATATTTTTTATAAAACAATTTATAGCCTCATCCTTTTTTTTATCTTCACCATTTGGCATAAAACCAAAATTATTAAATAATATCTTAAAAATTAAAACTGTCATTAATAATAAAACTAATATATACATCGAATACCTCTTACATCGTTCTTTGATTTTCTTCATTTTTAATATTTGGTATATCTTTCAAACTATCAGAATTTGCTCGTTGCTTAGTCAAAACCTGATCTATCTCAATTTCTTTTTGAGTTAAACCTTTTAAATTTATTATTGTTTCTTTCCATATCTCAGCTTGTGTTTCTATTTTATTTTTTTCTTCATTTAATTCTGTATTCATTGCGTTTCAAAATAATTATTATATTTTCTATTATAGAAGATAATTTTTAAAAATCAAATGAAAATAAATATTTTATCAATAGGAAACTTTAAAGCTAAAGATAATTATAAAGAACTTTTTGAAGACTATAAAAAACGAATAAAATGGAATATTAATTTAATAGAATTAAAAAATAGTAAAGTTGAAGATATTAATTTAAGAAAAATACAGGAAAATAAAGAAATAGAAAAATATATAAATTCTAAAAATAAACTAATTGTTTTAGATGAAAGAGGAAAAATAATTACAACTCCAGATTTTAGAGATATTTGCACTAAATTTTTTGAAAATTCCGACGGTATAGATTTTGTAATAGGTGGATCAGATGGTTTATTAGAAGAAACAAGAGAGAAGGCAGATTTTATACTATCTTTTGGAAAAATGGTTTATCCACATTTAATGATAAGAGTTATGTTAATAGAGCAGTTATACAGAGTTTACACTTTGTTAAATAACCACCCGTACCATAAATAATAAATTTAGACTATAATTTTTGATAATTTTTTAATATAATAGAGATCTCTTGCATAAAAATTTACATGTTTATCAACAACATTAAAAACAATTAAAAAAACTATAAAAAATATAATTTTCCACAAAATTCCAAATCTTACTTCAATTTTTATATTTCTAATAGTAGAAACATATTTCGATACACTTCCTATTAGCAATATAAAAAATTCTTGTCTTTTTTGTAATTTTTGTTTTTTGTGGAAAATTTTTATGTAAGACATCTAATAGACTTCCTACATAAAACTATATTTAAATATCAATAATATTTGAGTATTTTTAATTTATTTATTTTTATAATTGTTTATTCTTTAATTGTCCGTTATTTCGTCATTCCAGATTAGAATTACTTGACAATTTATTGTCTAGTAATTCTTAATGTG
>CATOLK010000007.1 GCA_951801155.1 uncultured Rickettsiales bacterium
ATAAAAAATATATATAGAAAATAAGAATAGTTTTATGCAGTAGGTCTAATATATATTCTACTTAATTATAAATAATAACTAAAAATAAATCGTTTAAGTTGTAATATCAACAATATAACAATATCATTAAATTAATTGACATTTAAAAAATACATTATAATCTTTACACGCAACATACATTATAATGATAATTATTAATTTTATACAGGAGAAGATAATGGGAGAAGTTAATTTAGAAGAAGAATATAACAACTTCGAAAAAACTATTTTAAGAGCAAGTAGTTTAAATTTTACAAACAAAGATTTTATACCACTTTTATACAATATATATCATAAAGGTTCTAAAGAAGATATAATAAGAACTGTGAATACAGCAGATGAAAATAGCCTATTTGAAAAGGATAATTTTAATAATCGTTTAATTCATTTTGTGGCAGAATTTGGAAATAAAGAATCTTTTGAAATAATATTTAATAAATTAAGTAATGCATTTATAGATGATCAAAACAAAATTGGAGAAACACCTTTAATATTAGCAGCTAAAGCAGGAAATAAAGATATAGTACAATTTTTAATAGATGAAGGAGCAGATATAAATAAAAAAGATGTATATGGTTTAAATCCAATTAGCATAGCTGCCGCAAATGGGCGAACAGAAATTGTAGAACTTTTATTTAAAAAATCTTTAGAAAAAAATAAAGAAAAAATAGCAAAAGAACCAACTACAGATAATCAAAATAGGGCTCCAAGAAATAATTCAAATAATATGAAGATAGTGGAACCAACAAATTCAAATACAAATAATTCGCCAAGAAAAAAAATAAATGTAAAAAAACATGAAGAAACTCCAACTACAAAAGAGGAAACTCCAACTAATTATATAGATATGCCAGATGAATTTGGTTTTACTCCACTCGAAAACGCTATCTCAAATGGACATTTAGAAACTGTTAAAAAATTAATAGAACTCGGCGCAAAAATAAATGAAGATGATTTATATTATGCTGTTTCTAATGGACAAGCTGAAGTAGCTGAATATTTAAATTCAACAAAAGCCTTCGAACATAATCAAAAACTAGAAGATTATGCTATAGAAGCAATTAAAAATGGAGAAACTGATATACTTAAATTTTTAGTGGAGAATGAATATTCTAATCCGAATAAACGTGATTCAAATAATAAAACTCTATTAGATTATTCTATTGAAAACAAAAAAGAAAAAATGGTTGAGTTTTTAAATAAAAAAACAAAGTTAGAATTTAAAAAAGATAGAATTACTAATGCAAATATTATTCATAATGCTACAAAAAAAGCAAATCAAAAAACACTTGAAACTTTGACAGAAAACAATGGTAAAAAAAATAAATATATAAAAAAATTTTTTAAAGGAAGAGATGACAATGGGAATATTCCTTTATACTATGCTGTTAAAAATAAAGATGCAGAAATGGCAGAATTTGTAATTAAAGAAATGAATAGCAAAAATTTAATTGATAAAGAAAATTTTTCTGATATAATCGATATTTTGTATTCTGATGAAAATAAACAATTTAGAAAAGAAATTTTTAATAATTTAAATGAAGAAATAGTTAATAAAATAAAAGAAACCAAAATGGAAATAGAAATAGAAAAATCTCATAAAGAAGGCTTAGTAGAAAAAAAAGAATTTGATGCATTAAAATACAACTTTGAACAAAAAAAAACAAATGTAAAAGAAAAAATGAGACAAATAGAACAAAGAAGAGATGAAATAATAAAAGCAAAGAAAAAATTAGAATTATTGCATGGCAGTGAATTATCTCAGAATAGTAAAAATAAAATTGAGGAAATAGAAAAAAAATTAGAAAAATATAAAATTGATATTATAGATAAATCGGAAACATCTGAATTAGAAACTGAACAAATTACAAAATCAAAATCACAAACTTTAACTAATGTAAATGCAAAAAGAATAATAGTAAAACCTAACCCTAGATCAAAAACCTCAAATAGCACAAGAATAACACCACAAGCAAGAAAACAACAACAAAATAACCATGGCTTCAGAAAACAAATTGATGATAATTCAGACAAGATTTTAACTGATTTAAAATCAATAAATAAAGCTCTTGATGAAATAATGAACACAACTGAATTAGGAATATAAAGATATTGATTATAAATTCCTATACAAAAATTTTACATTCCTATATCCAAGATTCTTAAAATTTTGGATATAGAATTTTTAAATTTTTTTAAATTTTCATTTTTTTCTAGCAAATAATTCAAATTATTATTTTTATTCATAAAATATTCACAACAAAAAATGCAAATATCCAACTCATCAATTTTATTCTTATTAAAATCAAAAAAATTATAATCATTATACAAATATTTTTTATCTATAATAAGTGCTTTTCTAATTATTTCATAATCATTGATTTTAAACGGTAATTTATCATTATTTTTTTCCAAAAATATCATTGCATCTTGAAATTGTCTGATTTTTTCCATTCTATTTTTTATAAAAAAATATTTTTCTCCATCATTATAGGTAGGAGTTTTTAATAATTTCCAGAGAATATTAAAAATAAATAAAATAATAGCATTATAATTTTTAATATTATTATATTCTTTAAGCATACAATTTTTATAATAAAAAGTATTATTTTTTTCTTTTTTCTCAATAGAGATTGCCGTAACATCACAGCACATTTCACAAATATCAATGATATTAGGAATTTTATTATTTTTGTAAAAATGATGCCTTTGATTGTTATAATGTTTTTCTGTTATTTCACGACATTTTTGTTTATCAAAAATATATTCTACTCCAAAATTCTTATTATAAAAATATTTAGTATATTCTACGTATGCATAAATTAAACTTGGTTCTAATTTATCCAAATCATGATATAGAGATCTTTCTAAAAGTTGAAAGGGTTTTATTTTAAGATATAACTTTGATAAATTATTTTCCAAAATTATCATATTATTTTGAACAGTTCTGGTATGAAATATAAATCTATCAATAAACGCTGTTTTATAAATTTTATCCATATTTAATAAACCCTTTAACTTTAAAATTGTTGTTGATAATTTATTCTTTAAAATAATTTAAAATATAAGTTTTTAAATCATTTAAATTTATTCTTTCTTGTTCCATAGTATCTCTATCTCTAATAGTTACACTTTCAGGACTATTTTCAAAAGTTTCAAAATCAACAGTAATACATAACGGAGTTCCTACCTCATCATTCCTTCTATATGCTTTTCCAACATTTCCAGTATCTTCATATTTAATTCTTCCTATTCCTAATTTTTGCAAACTTTCTTTAATTTCATGACATTTTCTAACTATTTTTTCATTATTTTTAGCCAACGGAACAACAGCAACTTTAATCGGTGCTATATGTTTTTTAAATTTCAAAACAATTCTACTATTATTTTCATCAATTTGTTCTTCAGTATAAGCTTCAGTTAAAAGCGCTAAAATACCTCTATCAACACCAGCTGACGGTTCTATTACATAAGGAACAATAAATTCTTTAGTTTCTAAATTTTGTATAGCTAATCTTGTATTAGAATCATTATTTTCTTTTACTTTAGAATAAATATTCAAACTCTTTTGTTCTTTTGTATGTGAACCAAGATCAAAATCAGTTCTATCTGCTATACCTTCTAATTCTTCTTCACCATGTGGGAATTTATAAAGTATATCAGCTGTTGCTTTTGAATAATGGGCTAAATCTTCTTTTGGAACATTATAAACTATTATATTTTCTCTCGATAATCCTTGTGCAACCCACCAATTTATTCTAGATTCTACCCATTTTTTATGCCATTCTTCATCAGTACCAGGTTCAACAAAAAATTCCATTTCCATTTGTTCAAATTCTCTAACTCTAAATATAAAATTTCTTGGTGTAATTTCATTTCTAAAAGCTTTACCAATTTGAGCAATACCAAAAGGAAGTTTTCTTGTAGTGGAATCCAAAACATTTCTAAAATTTGTAAAAATTCCTTGTGCTGTTTCTGGTCTTAAATAGCAAAAACTATTACTATCTTCAATAGCTCCCATTCTAGTCTTAAACATTAAATTAAAATTTTTTGGTTCTGTTAAATCTTTACCGCCACATTTATCACATTTTCCATCTTTTATATGATCAGCCCTCATTCTATTACCACAATTTTTACATTCACAAAGTGGGTCTGTAAAAGTTTCTTCATGTCCAGAATGTCTTAATGTCAATTGATGTGTTAAAATTGAACTATCTAAACCTTCTATATCATCTCTTTCATATACCATACTTTTCCACCAAGCTGCTTTTAAATTATTTTTTAGTTCAACACCTAATGGACCAAAATCATAAGCTCCTTGTAAACCACCATAAATTTCCGAATTCTGAAAAATAAAACCCCTTCTTCTACACAATGAAATTAATTCATCCATTTTAATATTTTTTTTCATTTTAATACCTTAAAAATAATAATCTTAAAATAATATCAACGCATATTATAAATTATTTTTTTATTTAAGTCAATCAATTAAATTTGAAAAATAAATACATTATAACCCAAAAAGTTTATAAATATAAAATCCATTAACCTTAGCTTATTTTCTATATACAACCCTATAACTACATCATTTCTCTACGCATTATTTTTCATATAAAAAAACAGAACAAACGCACACAGAAATAACATTAAAAAAATAGAAAAAGCAAATAAAAATAAAGAAAACTCTAGGCTAAAGTTAGATAAAAACTAATAACTATAGTATCAATTTAATTTTACAAATTTTACTTTATAATATCCCATTCCACACCATTTTTACTATCTTTTAACAAAATATTTTTTAACTTCAAATAATCCCTTATTTTATCAGCCTCAATCCAATCTTTATTTTTTTTTGCATCATTTCTTTTTTTAATTAAATCATTAATTTCTTCCTCTGTTATATCTAAATTACTCAAATCTTTATCAATTTTTAACAAATTTTCATCAAAAATTCCCAAAAATTCCAAAGCATTTTTCAATTTATCATAATTTTTATTATTATTAAAATCATTCAATAAAGCTATAACCTTTGGTGTATTTACATCATTACACAAAATTTCTATAACCTCATCCGGAACCTTATTTTCACATTCAAAATTAATCACATTTTTATGCAAATCTTTCAAATTTTTTTCCGATTCTTTTATCAAATTTTCATTAAAATCAAGTGGCTTCCTATAATGATTTTTCATCATAGCAAATCTTACAATTTTTCCATTGACACCTTCATTTTTCAACTTTTCAATAGTAATAAAATTATTCAAAGATTTTGACATTTTTTCACCATTAACCATTAAAAAACCAGTATGAAACCAATAATTTGCAAAATTACTACCAAGAAAAGCACAACAGCTTTGAGCTATTTCATTTTCATGATGTGGAAATTTCAAATCCACACCACCACAATGTATATCGAAATTCTCACCCAAATATTTATGACTTAAAGCAGAACATTCTATATGCCAACCAGGTCGCCCTACCCCCCACGGACTTTCAAATTTACTTGATTCATCATCTATAGCGAGACTTGGTTTCCACAATACAAAATCCAAAGCATTTTTTTTATATTCTCCAGCCTCTATTCTGGCTTCTTTCTTTAATTCTTCAATATTTCTATTGGACAATTTTCCATAATCTTTATATTTATTAACATCAAAAAAAACATTACCACTAGCCACATAAGCAAAACCATTATCTATTAATTTTTGTATAATATCTATAATTTCCGAAATATTTTCCGTAACTTTTGGTTCAAAAGTTGGAGTTAAATTATTAAGATACTTCATATCACTATCACAATAATTTATAATTTCTTTCGTTAACTCCTGAATTGTTATGCTTCTTTGTGTTGCTCTAATATTTATTTTATCGTCTACATCGGTTATATTTCTAACGTAAATAACATTTTTATATAAATATTTTAACAATCTTACCAAAATATCAACGGCAACTGTAGTTCTAGCATGCCCTAAATGAGCTTTATCATATACTGTTAATCCACAGGAATAAATTTTTATATTTTTATTATTTATTGGATTAAAATTTTCTGTCTTGTTGGTTAGTGAATTATAAATTTTTAACATTTTTTAATTGCTTATTAATAATAATATTAATAATTTAAAAAAATGAAAAGTAAATAAAAATAATAGGCCTCCTGCATAAAAAATTTTCCACAAAAAACAAATATTGCAAAAAAGACAAGAATTTACTTGAGTTTACTAAAACCCAAATTAATAATTGATTTATTATTTTCTTTAAATATAATATTAATTATTAATTAATATTATTCAAACACTATGAGCAAAGACAATTACAAAATTATAGCGCAAAATAAAAGGGCAAAATATGAGTATTTCATAGAAGATGAATATGAAGCTGGAATTGTATTGGAAGGAAGTGAAATAAAAAGCATTAGAACAGGAAAAGTAAATATAGAAGATTCTTTTATAGAATTCGACAAAAATGGAGAATTATTTTTGATAAATTCTTATATAGCACCATATAAATTAGCTACTATATTCAATCATGAAGCAAAAAGAAAAAGAAAATTACTACTTAATAAAAGAGAAATAAATAAAATTATAGGTAAAATAAAACTAAAAGGACTTACCTGTGTTCCTCTTGTTTTATATATAAACAGTAAGAATTTTGCTAAAATTAAAATAGCAGTAGTTAAAGGAAAAAAGTTATATGATAAAAGAGAAAGCATAAAGGAAAGAGATTTTCAAAGAGAAAAAGCTATGCTTTTAAAAGAGAGATTTATAAAATAATTTATAAATCAAACTCTCTTTTTGATTCTCTATTAAATAATTCATCAAAAATCTCATTAAATTCAGCTTTTTCATATATAAATTTATATAAATTTTTACATATTGGAGCGTAAATATTTTTTTCCAATATAAATTTATAAATAGCCTCCAAAGTATAATAACCTTCTGCTAATTTATCAAAACCAATACCTTTTACTAAGTTCTCTCCAAATTGTCTATTATGACTATTTTTTGAAAATAAAGTCGCTTCATAATCACCAAGATGAGCTAAACCGTATGCACTTTTTTTATTTCCTCCAAAATTTTCTATAATTCTTCCGACTTCTAAAGGTGCCCTTGTCATTAAAGCTCCTTTTAATCCATACCAATTTAATCCATCAAGAATACCTGCAACTATTCCTATTACATTTTTTAATGCCGCACCAATTTCATTACCAATGATATCATCCCCATAATAAACTCGCATCAAATTACTATTCAAAAAATTTGCTACTTCTTTTTTTACGTTTTCATCTGTAGAATCAACAACTGCACAACTTGGTATATTATTAATATAATCTTGTACATGACCAGGACCTAATAATACACAGACTTTTATATTTTGTTTTATTTCTTCAAACATTATTTCACTTAATCTTTTACACGTATTTATTTCAAGACCTTTCATAGCTAAAATAAATATTTTCCCTTCAAGATTATAATTGTTTAATTCTTTTGCTAAAGCTCTCAAATTTTGACAACCTATTGATATAAAAATTAAATTATTCAATAAAATTTCTTCAATTTTGCTAGTTAAACTTATATTATCTAATAAAGCCAAATATTCATTTCTTCTATTTTTTTCTAAATTTTTATAAGTTTCACTATTTTCTCTTCCATATAATAATACATTTTCTGTACAATATTTTGCAGTATAATAGCTCAAAAAACTACCCCATCTACCACATCCTATAACTGATACATTTTTATACATATTTGGTATTGTCTTAAATTTTTTCATAATATATAATAAAAATTTTATATTTAAAGTTAGTCAAGAAAATAACTCTTCTTAAAATTATTAATAATAAAATAAGTTAATATATTATTTTTTCTTTCCAATATTATTTTTAATAATTTCAATCCATCTATCCAAAACTGACTTTAGGAACCTATTAAATTTTTCAATGTTATCCAAAGTTTTATCCAAAACATAAACAAAATCCTTTTTTTCTGAAAAATCTTTTTTTTCGTTCATTAACAAATCGATAGAATTCTTCTTTTTTATATCTACTACTCTAGTACCGCTTATAACATCACTTAATATTAACCTTTTTGTGTTTAAATAATAAAATCCATACCAAAATAATATAAAAAATACAGCAGCTAAAATAGCAGTAAAAGGATTTGATATTGCTACAATTTTTGTAATAATATAAGAAATTTTATTACCTTTAGTTGGCACATAAAGATGAAAATTTATTAAATATAAAACAGTAAAAGAGCTTAAAGCAAACACTGTCACAAAAGGTAAAGGAACTAAAATAGCTTTTAAAAATACTTTTAAAATATTAGGTTTTTTATCATCTTTTATGTTAAATAATTTTAGTGATAACAATCTTTGTCCAAAAGTAGAACCCAAAAAAGCATAACATAAAAAATTATATAAAGCACCAGTAAAAAAAACAATAAATAAAAAATTAATAAAATATTTAAAAACACCACTTTCTGCGAAATATCTAATATGATAATCTTTTAATTCAAAAAATCCAATATCATTACCAAATAAATTTTTAAAATTAGACATAAAGTGTCTATATTCATCAATTTTTTTTGATGAAAAAATAAATGTCTGCACAAATAACATTCTAAAAAAATTTGAAAAAAATATATCTACAGTAAAGCCCCATAATCTTTTTGTAGATGTGGCATTTATATTTATTAATTTAGTTTTTTCCATTTTGTAATCCTCCTATTTTTATAAAGTTCTTTTTTCTTCAATAATATCATAGCATTCTATGATGTCTCTTTCTTTTATATCATCATAATTTTCCAAAGAAATACCACATTCATAGTTTGCCTTAACCTCTTTAACATCATCTTTAAATCTTTTTAAAGTTTTTATTTTTGTATTGAATATAACAATACCATCTCTTATTAATCTAGCACTAGAATTTCTTCTTATTTCGCCATCTAAAACATAACATCCAGCAACAGTACCAATACCAGATATTTTTATAATATTTCTTATTTCTGCTTGCCCTGTTACTTTTTCTTTTTCTACAGGCTTCAACAATCCAGACATTATAGTTTTTACATCATCTACAATATTATATATTATAGAATAATAACTAATTTTAATATCTTTTTCTTTTGCTAAATCTTTAACATTATTAGATCCTCTAACATTAAATCCAATTATTATAGCATTTGAAGCAGAAGCTAAATTTACATCAGTTTCTGTTATAGAACCAACAGCCGAATGTATAATATTTACATTTACTTCTTCATTATCATTTAATTTTAATAAACTTCCTGCTATAGCTTCAACAGAACCACTAACATCGCATTTTAATATTATAGACAATTGTTTTTTATTACTACCTTTTACCTGTTGTAGTAAACTTTCACTATTTTTACTTCTTTTTGCCTCTTTTGCCTCTCTTAATTTTCTTTCTCTATAAGACACTATATCTCTTGCTTCTTTATCAATAGATACTACATTAAATATTTCACCGGCACCAGGACTATTATCAAAGCCTAAAATTTCCACTGCCACAGATGGTCCAACTTTATCTTGATTTTTTCTTTTACTATCAACCATCTTTTTAACTTTTCCATAACTAGTGCCAGCTAAAATTATATCCCCAACCTTTAAAATACCAGCTTGAACTAATACAGTTGCCACTACACCCTGTTTTTGATCAACTTTACTTTCAATTACAACGCCTCTGGCTTTACAATCTATTGGAGCTTTTAAATCTAAAATTTCAGCTTGCAATAAAATTGCATCTAAAAGTTTATCAAGATTTAAGTGATTTTTAGCGGAAACATTTACAAACATTACATCACCACCAAATTCTTCAGCAACCACATCGTAGTTTAGTAATTCCTGCTTAACTCTTTCTGGATCTGCGTGTTCCTTATCTATTTTATTAACTGCAACTATCATAGGAACTTTTGCGGCCTTAGTATGATTTATAGCTTCTACCGTTTGATCTTTTACACCATCATCAGCAGCAACTACAAGAACAACTATATCTGTAATATTTGCACCTCTAATTCTCATTTCAGTAAATGCCTCATGTCCTGGAGTATCAATAAATGTAATAAACTTACCATCTCCACAATCTACTTTTGAAGCACCTATATGTTGTGTAATACCACCAGATTCGCTTTCAACAACCTTTGTAGTTCTTAGAGCATCTAAAAGTGAAGTTTTTCCGTGATCAACGTGTCCCATAACTGTAACAACCGGACTTCTTTCAACGAATTCCTTACCTTCATCGTTATTAAGAATACTTTCTATATCTGAATCAGAAACCCTATTTGGAGTATGTCCAAATTCTATAACAACCAATTCTGCCGTATCTGCATCTACTATTTGATTTACAGTGGCTTTTATCCCCATAGTAAACAATTTTTTGATTATATCAGCTCTCTTTTCATTCATTCTATCAGCCAAATCACTAATAGATATAAAGTCAGGAATATTTACAGTTTTAAAAATTTTTTGTTGGAAATGCTGATTATTTTCATCATTTTTTTTATTTTTTCTTTTATTTTTATAAAAATGTCTTAAATCATCATTTCCATCATCATCGTTAAAAATAAAAGTATGAATATTTTTAGAATATTTTTCACTTTTATCTTTTGTTATTTTTTTATTAATTTTTTCAGTATTATTTCCATCGTCATAATCGCTATTTTTACTTTTAACTTTATTATCTTTATAAATTTTAGCATTTTGTTGAGTAGTAATATCAGCTTGAGCTTTTGCTATGCTGTTTAAGTTATTATCCTCAATATTTTTACCATTTTTATTTTTGTTGTTTTTGTCTTCATTCCTATAACCTCTATTATCACCTTTTTTTTCATCTTTTCCATCATCTTTATCATCTTCTTTTTTATCATTCTTATTAAATTTCTTAAAATCTTTCTTATTTTTATCATTAAATTTATTTTTTTTAAAGTTTTTATCATTATCTTTTTGATTTTTATTTTCATATTTTTCTCTATTCTTCTCAAAATCTTTATTTTCACCCGAAGAAGAATTATTATTTACTGTATTTTTTTGATCAACTTTAATATTGTCTATATTATTAGTACATTCAACATTATTTTTCTGTTTATCATTATCTACTTCTTTTACCAAATTATCATTTTTTTCAAAATTTGGTTTTGGACGATTTTTTTGCTTATTTTCTAAACTTTTCTTTGCTTGTGCTTCTTTAAGGAGTCTTTGTCGTTCTGCTATTTGTGCTTTAGTATCATTAGTATAACTTGTAGCATCATTATCTTTTTTAGTCTTCTTAAAATTTAAAGTTAAAATACCTCTATCCCTTTGCATATGTAAAACCTTTTATTTATAAAATTAAAATCTTGCTTATTTCTCTTCATTATTTTCTTCTATAGATTCTTCTTCATTTTCCTCTTCTTCATATTCACCATCTTCTTCTAAATATTCTATAGCTCTATTTTTAATTTCTGCTGCTATATCTTCATCAAAACCTTCTATTTTTTCTAAGTCCTCAATATCAGCTCCAGCAATTTCTTCTATACTTCCATAACCATCAACCACTAATAATTGAGCTATTACTTCTTCCACATCTAAAGCTTCCATAAATAATTTTGTATTATCATTAAATTCTGCAGTTCTCTTTTCTTTTTCTTCTTCTTCTGTCATGATATTTATTCTTCCACCTATAATTTTTGAAGCAAGCCTTATATTTTGACCATTTCTGCCAATAGCTAAACTCAATTGATCCCGCGGAACAACCGCATCAATAGCACCTGTATTATCATTAACAACCACTTTACTTACTTTTGCAGGAGCCAATAAATTAGCTACCAATTCAGCTTTCTCTGGAGACCATTTTATTACATCGATTTTTTCACCTCTTAATTCACCAGAAACAGCTTGAATTTTCGAACCCCTAGGTCCAACGCATATTCCCACTACGTCGCTTATATTATCTCTTGAATAAACAACAACCTTTGCTTTCGACCCTGGATCTCTAGCAACACCCTTTGCTTCTATAAGTCCATCGTACATTTCTGGAATTTCTTGCTTCATTAATTCTATCAAGAAATTATTATCAGTTCTTGATAAATATATCTGATTATCAGTACTTTTGATAACATCAACAATATATGCTTTAATTCTATCGTTAACTTTAAAATATTCGCCTTGGATTAGATTATTTTTATCCAACAATGTTTCATAACCATCAACTTCAACCACAATATTTCTCTGACCGTTTTTCTTCACAACACCATAGACAACAGAACCAACTTTTTTAATAAATTCATTATATTCTTTTTCTTTTTCAGCTTCTCTAACTTTTTTAATTATTTCTGTTCTTGCAAATTGAACCACTAATCTACTCATATCTATAGGAGGTAATTCAACTCTTATAGTACCACCAACCTCTACATTTTCTTGAAATTTAGCTTTTCCATCTTTTACACTTTGAACAGCATTTTTTAGAGTAGTATGTGTTTTATGATTTATATTAGCCGCTTCGCTATCGTCAACTATTTCGAATATATTATATAATTTTATTTCGCCATTTTTTTTATCTATTTCACATTCTATATTTAAATCGTGTCCATATTTTTTTCTTGCTGCTAATTTTAAACCAGCTTCCATTGCATTTATTATACTATCTACCGGAATACCTTTGTCGCTAGCCATTCTCTCTGATACTAATAATAGTTCTCTACTACCTTTTACTATGTCATTCATTGTTTTAAACCTGTTTTTGTATTAAAAATTACCTATTTAAGTCGGTTAAATAGGTAAAAAATTCTATCTCATGCGAATATGATAAGATATATATTTTTAAAAAGCAAGAGAAAAATAATTTTAATTATATTGACTTATTTAAGTATTTATTTTAAAATAAGAACAAAAAACTAATTTTATTAATAATATGAGTGAAATTTCAATAGAAACATGTTTAGATTTGGTACCAAATAGGTTTAATTTATCAATATTAGTTATGAATAGAGCAAAAGAAATATTACATGGTGCAAAATCAAAAATAGAAACAACAAAATACACAAAAAAAGCTGTAAATAAAGCTATAAAAGAAATTGAAAACAATGAAATAGATTTAGTTGAATTAAGAGAAAAAATTAAACATAGTTTATTAGTAAACAATTTATTTCTAAAAGATAATAAAAATTTTGAAGATAATAATATTGAAGATATACCTTCAAAAAATGATGATTATTTTGAAGATGATCTAGATGATCTAGATGATCTAGACGATGATTTCGAGGAAGATATTGATAGTGATGTTGGAGATATTGATCTTGATGGAGATGATCTAGAATAATAAATATAAAAAATAAAAAACAACTCAGTAAAAAAAATGTTTGAGAATATTACAAAAAGTTTTAATGGTATAATAGATAAAATAAGAAGTAAAAAATTTATTTCAGAAAATGACCTCGAAAATACGATGCGCGAAATAAGAATTGCATTATTAGAGGCTGACGTTTCAATTGGAATTGTTAAAAATTTCATAAAAAATGTAAAAGGTGAAATTTTAGGACAAGAGGTTATAAAAAAAGTCGAACCAGGTCAAATGATAGTTAAAATAGTTAATGATGAATTAATTAAATTGTTTGGCGATGAAGTTGGTGATGTTAATTTTGATAGTAATAAGCCTACAATTATTATGATGGTTGGACTTCAGGGAAGTGGAAAAACAACAACTAGTGCAAAGCTTGCTAATAGATTTAAAACAAAATTTAATAAAAAAATTTTACTTGTTTCCTTAGATGTATATAGACCAGCAGCACAAGAACAATTAAAAACATTGGCAAAATCTATTAATGTTGATTATTTAGATGTAGAACAAAATTTAAAACCTCTTGATATTTGTCAAGAGGCTTTAAAAAGTAAAGAAAATTACGATGTAATAATTTTTGATACAGCTGGAAGATTGTTTGTTGATAATGAAATGATGGAAGAACTTGTAAATGTAAAAAAACTTATAAGTCCACAAGAGACAATAATTGTTGCAGATTCGTTAACGGGTCAAGAGGCAGTAAATATAGCAGATGAATTTAATAAGCAAGTTGGAATAGATAGTATAATTTTAACCAAAATGGATGGTGATGGAAGAGGTGGAGCCGCTTTAAGTATGAGAATTACTACAAATTGCCCTATCAGATATATAGGAATTGGTGAGAAAATAAATGATTTAGATGTTTTTCATTCTAAAAGAGTTGTTTCAAGAATTCTAGATATGGGAGATATAGTTTCTTTTGTTGAAAAAGCTGAAGAAGTTGTAAATAAAGAAGAAGCAGAAAAATTTGAGAAAAAGTTAAGGCGTGGAAATTTTGATTTTGAAGATATGTTAAAACAAATGAAAATAATGAAAAAATTAGGTGGAATTACAAGTATTCTTGGTTTTTTACCTGGTGCTTCAAAAATAAAAGATTTTTTGAAAGATAAAAATTTTAATGATGATAGTATGAAAAAGCAGGAGGCTATAATTTTATCTATGACTATAGAAGAAAGGCGAAATCCTGACATACTTAATTCGTCAAGAAAATTTAGAATTGCAACAGGCAGTGGTACAAAAATACAAGATGTAAATAGCTTGCTAAAAAAATTTAAAGAAATGAAAACTATAAGTAGTAAAATTGTAAATATGGATAAAAGTCAATTAAAAGATATAATGAAATCTTTAGGTGATTTTAATGGCGATAGTTTTAATTAGAGCGGTAAAATATTATGGTAGAGGAAGTACAAATTTTTGAAAATACAGACGAAGGAACAACAGAGAATATCTCTAATGATATTAAGGAAGAAGATATTATAGTTGGAGAAATTATAGATAATAATTGGTTTTTAAGTGCTATAAAAGGAGATATCAATTATTTAAAAAATAATGCAAAAAATAACGCTGGAAAAATTGGAGAAAATAATTGTACTGCCTTAATGTATTGTGCCAATGGTGGCCATACTGATTGTGTGAGGTTTTTAGTTAATAACTGCAAAGACGAACTGAAAAAACAAGACGCAAATGGAAATACAGCATTAATTTATGCTGCAAAAGCTGGTTACGCTGATATTGTAAAAATCCTTGTGGTTTTAGAAGGAGGTATTAAAAACAATGATGGAAAAAGTGCCTATTACTATGCAAAAGAAAATAATGACGAAAAATGTATGAAAATTTTGCAAGATACTATATCTGAAGAAAATAAAGAAGAAAAAGAAAAACAAAACAATACAAAATTGGATAATAAAAAATTAAAAACTAAATTAGAACAAATGCAAAAAGCTAGCGAAGAAATGGAGAGAGAATTGGAAAACGCAAAATCTGCTTCAACCGGTAGAGGAATATAATTTTTATATAAGAGTTTTACTTGTTATTTAAAAACTATTATACCATAGAGAAATTTATAACTTTTATGCAGAAGATCTTTTACTGGATAGTTTAATTTTTTTTAAGCAATATCGATTATTATATCCTTTTTTTCTAATATATTTTCAAAATAAAAATTTATTTCTTTTAAATTATCAAAAAATTCATTAGATTTCATATAATTAATAAGAAAATTTTGATTTTCTTTTCTATTTTCGACAATAGTATTAATATCACCTTTAATCGCAGATATTTTATTAATTTTATCCATTCTTATATTATCCGCCAATTCAAAAGGTGTAGTATTTCTAAATTTAATAAGATCATTTAACCTATCTGACAAATAATCTCTATAATCTATTAATTCAAATAAATTTGCCTGAGTTTTTTTCAGTTCTTTAATTTGATTAGTTATAAACTTTTTTTTATTTCCAACATTAGATTTATTAAATTTATCAAGATAAAGATTAAGTTCCGCAGTTATTACATTTCCTATTTCTTCTTTTGTTATTGTATGCTCTCTAATGGCATTTGTAACTCTATTAAGTATATCATTATTTGTTAATTTATTAACATTTCTAGAAATATATTTTTTGTAAATATCTTTTACTATTTTTTTAAAAAAGTCTTTTTGAAGACAAAATTTAATATTTGAATTTACTGATTTTTTAGTAGATTTAAGTTTTATAATTTCTCTATCAATAATTTCATTATTTGACGATATAAAAAATTGTTCCCATAAATCATCCGTTTGTTTTTTTAACTGATCACTTATAATTTCATCAGGAATTTTTTCTATAGTTTGATATTTTTCCCGATTATTGTTGACAAATTCTATTAAATTCCTTACCTTTTGGCCTAAAACTTTAATATCTTTTTTATCGTTATATTTAAATTTAAAAAAATTAATTTGTGCCCAAACATTTTCAGTTTTTTGAAATTTTTTTATTAGATTTTTATAGAAATTATTAAAATAATCTAATGTTGAATGATATTTTTTATGTAAAGGTGAATCAATAACTATAATTTCTTCTGGTTTATTTGAATTACGATTTCCCAATAAATGATGCAATTCATCCGATTGTTTTAATTTTATTTCGTAATTTAATTTAAAATTATCTTTATATGTAACACTTCTTTCTACAAGTTTAGGCCTATTGTTATTCAATAAATTTTCATGAAATTTTAAAAAAATATTATATTGTTCAATAAACTTATTTTTTTGTTCAATAAACTTATTATAACTTTCGTAAAAATGTATAAATAAGTTGGCATTATTGTTAAAAATAGATCTATAAACCAATGTTTGTATGGTTTTTTTTGCTTGTTTTTCTGTATTATTTGTTTGTTTTTGTTCCATGATTTTTTTCATTTTTTTTCATGTAACCTTATTATATTACATATAATATATATCTTGTCAAGAAAAATAAAATGTTAGAGATACTTTATACTATTTTTTAATAATAATCAAAACTCTTTTATATATTTTTCGACATTTTTTTGTAATATTTGTTTTTTTTTAAAAATCTTTATGTAAAAGATCTAATAGACCTCCTGCATAAAACTGTTCTTATTTTCTATATATATTTAATAATTTTTATTTTTATATCTTTCTTTTTTCATTAGATTTGTTATTTCTTTGATTTTTCTTTATTTGCGTCATTCCAAATTAGAATTTCTTAATAAACTTGTTTATTTAGAAA